>CAZTUM010000001.1:0-82987 GCA_964616645.1 uncultured Muribaculaceae bacterium
CATTTTTTTTAAAAATAAAAGACTATTAACAAATTTTACTTTGTCAACAGCCTGAATATATCTTACTTAGATATAATTTTTTTATTTTTGTTATAACATTCTAATACATTTTCTAGTAACATCGCCACGGTCATTGGCCCTACTCCTCCAGGGTTTTTTGTAATATAACTTGGTTTTGTATTTACATTTTCTGATACATCTCCATATATTTTATTATTATCTTTTGAAATTCCTACATCTATTACAACGGCATTTTCTTTAATCATATTTTCTGTAATTAAATTTTTACACCCTACTGCTGAGACTAGAATGTCTGCTTGTAGGGTATGTTTAGTTAAGTCTTTTGTTTTGCTATGGCATATCGTTACAGTAGCATTTCTTTTTAGTAGTTGATTAGCTAATGGTTTCCCAACTAAGTTGCTTCTTCCTATTATCACTGCATGTTTACCCTCTATTGGTATGTGATAATACTTTAATATTCTTATTATTCCTTTTGGGGTACATGGTATTATGGCTTCTTCATCATCAATACTTTTTATTTGATTAATATCTGTTAAACCATCTACGTCTTTGTATTCATTTATGGTATTTAATACTTTTTTAGTATCTATGTGATTTGGTAGAGGTAATTGGACTAATATTCCATCTATTGTGTTATCAGTGTTTAGTTTTTTAATACAATTTATTAATTTTTCGGTTGTTATTTCTTTATCACAATGAATTTCTGTAAATACAATTCCCACTTCTTCACAAGCTCTTTTTTTGTTGCTTACATATATTTTGCTTGCTTCATCTTCACCCACTCTTATTACAGTTAAATTAGGATTAATATGATTAGCATCTATATATGATTTGATTTTTTCTTTTATAATAGAGCTTATTTCTTTACCATTAATTATTACCATTTAATCATCTCCGTGATGATTTTTACTTCTTTTTTTAACTTTTTTAGTACTTTTTTATCATCTTTATTTTTTAGTGCTTCACTTATAATTTTTCCTATTTTAATAAAATCTTTTTCTTTTAATCCTTTGGTTGTCATCGCAGGGGTGCCTAGTCGTATTCCACTTGTTAATGTAGGTGGTAATGTATCATATGGAATAGTGTTTTTATTAACAGTTATGTTTATTTTATCTAGTACTTCTTCCGCTTCTTTGCCTGTTATTCCTAACGATGCTTTAACATCTACCACTATTAAGTGATTATCAGTTCCTCCTTGTACGATTCTAAATCCTTCTTCTTTTAGGGTATTACATAGTGCTTTAGCATTTCTTATAACATCTTTTATATATTGTTTAAATTCGTTGGTTTTAGCCTCGTATAGGCATTGTGCTTTTGCAGAGATAACATGCATTAATGGCCCCCCTTGTATCCCTGGGAATACTGCTTTATCTATTTTTTTAGCTATTTCTTCGTTGTTTGTTAATATCATGCCTCCTCTTGGCCCTCTTAGTGTTTTATGAGTAGTTGTTGTAACTATATCAGCATAAGGAATTGGACTTTGGTGTAATCCTGCTGCGACTAAGCCTGCTATATGAGCCATATCCACCATTAGGTATGCTCCAGTTAAACTTGCAATTTGTCTAAAACGTGCAAAATCAATTTCCCTTGAGTAGGCACTAGCACCTGCTATAATTAATTTAGGATGATATTGTTTAGCTAATTGTTCTACTTCTTTATAATCTATTAATTCAGTTTCCTTATTTACGTGATATGATATTACTTGATATTCTTTTCCACTAAAATTTACTTTACTTCCGTGTGTTAAATGACCTCCTGATGATAGGTCTAAGCCTAATATTATGTCTTTTTCTTGAAGTAAAGCTTTATATACTGCTAAATTAGCATTACTACCTGAATGTGGTTGAACATTTGCATATTTGCATTTAAACACCTCTTTAGCATATGATATTGCTAATTCTTCAACTGTATCTACGTTGATACATCCTCCATAATATCTTTTATTTGGATATCCTTCAGCATATTTGTTTGTAAAGATAGAACCTTGTAATTTTAGTATGTCTTTACTGACAAAGTTTTCTGATGCAATCAGTTCAATATTTTTCCTTTGCCTTTTTTGTTCTTTTAATAGTGCATTATATATTTTTTTATCCATATTGTATTTCATCTCCTAGTAATATTATACACATTTTAAAAGTATCTGTAAATTAATCAGATATTTTTTGTTAGTTTTTTTTTGCTAATGCTGTGTCTAATAATACAGAACTATATAATCTAATATAGTTTATATCATCGATTATTTCATTAAACATATCTTCTATTAAGTATTCTCGTGGCATACTCATGACCTCCTTTTATTTTATATTAACACTATTTTAATTAAATTGCACGCTTTTAGACATATGATGACAAAATTAGATAGAAATTTTTTTAAATATGTAGTATAATTAATATGGGTGGTGGCTAGGAATTGAGAATAAATAATTTTACAAGTAAGAGAAATAATTATGTTAATTATGCTAATAAAGGTATGGAGTTAGAAAACGATATTAATATTACTAATTCTTACTACAAAGAAGTAGGTATTGCTTTGATATATAAGAAACCTACTCCAATTAAAATTGTTAAATTTAATTATAATTTAGCAAGAATATCTGATGCTGTATTTGAAAAGCCTTCAACTTTGGATTATTCTGGTGTATATAAAGGGAAATATTTAGATTTTGATGCAAAGGAGTGCAATAGTAAGAGTAGTTTCCCTATTAGTAATATACATAGTCATCAGATTAAGCATATTGAAAACGTTATGTTACATGGTGGAATTAGCTTTATTATTGTTAGATTTAATTTTTATGATAAGACTTTTTTGTTATTTGGAGAGGATTTACTTAGGTTTATAAAAGAGAATGTTAGAAAATCTATTCCTTATGATTATTTTGTTAAATACGGTTATGCGATTAATATTGCATATTCTCCTAGGGTTGATTATATTAAGGTAATTGATAAATATATTACTAATGGAGGTAATTTATGATTGTTAAAAAAAAGAAAAATATTAAAAAGAAGAAAGATGAAAAAAAGAAGAAAGTAAAGAAAGTTAAACAAAGAGAAAAAAAGTTAAGTTGGTTTAAGAATAAGATATGGTGGAAAAAGATTATTATTGTAATGCTTGTAATAGCTATTTTTATGATACTTATGTTTAGTGTTTTTTGTGCCTATATAGTTTTTACTACAGAAGATTTTGATCCTGATAAGCTTACTAAATCTGAGTCTACTATTATGTATGATAAGGATGGAGTTGAGTTTGCAAATTTAGGGATTATGAATGATAAAACTTTTGAAAGAAGAGAGAAAGTTAGTTATGATGATGTGCCACAGGTATTGATAGATGCTATTATTGCAACTGAGGATTCTAGGTTTTTTCAACATAATGGAGTTGATTTGGGTAGGTTTTTGAAAGCGTCTGTATTACAACTTTTGGGTAAAAATGCTGGTGGTGCATCTACTCTTACAATGCAAATTTCTAAAAATGACCTTACTAGTAGAGAAAGTACTGGTATTAGGGGTATTGTTAGAAAATTTAGAGATGTTTATATTTCTGTGTTTCAAATTGAGAAGAATTATACTAAACAACAAATTATTGAATTTTATGTTAATAGTTATTTTTTAGGTGGGTCTAATTATGGAGTTGAACAGGCTAGTCAATTCTATTTTGGTAAGTCTGTTAAAGATTTAAATTTATCTGAAGCCGCTGTAATCGCAGGATTATTTAAAAGTGGAAAAAATTATAATCCATATACTAACCCAGAGGCTGCAGAAAATAGAAGAGCTACAGTTTTAAATTTGATGGTTAGACATGGTTATATTACCGAAGAAGAAGCAAAAATTGCTAAGAGTATTCCAATTAGTAGTTTACTTAAAGATGATGAGGAAGAAGAAGTATCACAATATTATTCTTTTGAACAGACTGTAATTGATGAAGTTTTAGAGCTTACTGGTCTTGACCCTTATTTTACTCCTATGAAAATATATACTACTTTGGATAGATCTATACAAGATGGTATTAATGATGTTTTATCTGGTAAAACGTATACTTGGAAAGATGATATGGTACAAGCAGGAATTGCCATTACCGATGTTAATACTGGTGCAATTGTAGCTCTAGGTGGTGGAAGAAATATGACTTCAAGAAAAAGTTTTAACTATGCTACTCAAGCTAAAAGACAACCTGGTTCTACTGCTAAACCTTTATTTGATTATGCTCCTGGTATCGAATATGAGAATTGGTCTACATATCAACTTTTTACTGATGAAAAATGGTCTTATACAAACGGAACTAACGTTAATAACTGGGATAATAAATATAGTGGTTTAGTAACGATGAAAGAAGCTTTATCTGTATCCAGAAATATACCTGCTTTAAAAGCATTTCAAAGTTTAAATAAGTCTAATATTTTAGATTTTGTTACTAGTTTAGGAATTGAACCAGAAGTGGAAAATGGATTTTTACATGAGGCTCATGCTTTAGGTGGTTTTGATGGTGTATCGCCTTTACAACTTGCTTCTGCATATGCTGCGTTTGCAAATGGAGGATATTATATTGCACCTTATACAATTACTAAAATAGAAATTAGAGAAACTGGAGAAGTTATTGAGTATAAACCACAAAAAAATAGAGTAATGTCTGAGTCTACTGCATATATTATAAACAATATGCTTGTGTATGCTGTTAATAACGGTTTCCATGGTGGGGCTAAAGTTTCAGGAATGCAAGTTGCTGCGAAGACAGGTACTACTAATTATCCTTCTGAATATGTTAAAGAAAAAGGTTTATCTTCTAGTATTAAGGATGTATGGACTGTTGCATATACTCCTAATAATGCAATTTCTGTATGGTATGGATATGAGAAAGCTACTAAAGAATATCAGCATGGTTCTAATTATAATTCATTAAAAGAGGGTATTGTGAAACAAGTAATGAAATTTGTCCCTAAAACCACTAAGACTTTTAAGGTACCAAGTTCTGTTATTTCTGTTGATGTTGAAAAAGGTAGTTGGCCTGCGATGTTACCTAGTGAATATACACCAAGTGATTTGATTACTAGTGAAGTATTTATTAAAGGTACTGAACCTACTGAAGTTTCACCTAGATTTAATAAATTAGATAGTGTTACTAATTTAAATTATAATTATAATATTATTAACAATAGTATTAAGCTTACTTGGAATTCTAATATACCTGAAGTATTAACTGAAAGTTATTTAAATAGTTATTTTTCTCAATCTGTTTTTGGTAATAGTACTGAAGTTTTTGTTAGAGAACGGCAACTATATAATAGTAATACTTTAGGTGATTATGGATTTAGTATTTATAAGAAAAATAGTGATGGTAGTTTAACTTATGTAGATTTTACTACTGATAATGAATATAATTACGTTATACCTACTGGTACTTACGGTGATGTTACTTTGGTTGTTAAAGCAGAATATAGTAAATTTAAGAGTAATGCTAGTGATAATAGTGAAGTTACGATTACTGTTTCTAATACACCTGGTACTACTATTATACCTACTGGATTAGCTGTTAAATTTTATGGAGATTCTGTAAAAAACAAAGTTGTTAATATTAATGTTGGTCAAAGTTTTGAAGAAGAAAAAAATCCTATTATTATTACTAATGATGGAAAAGATGTTACGGGCGATGTAAAGATTTCTATTGTTGTTAAGTATGATACTAATACTGTCACAGTTACTGAAGCTAATCCAATTAGTAAAATTATTAATACAAGTAAGACTGGTACTTATAGAATAGAGTATACAATTGATTATAATACTTATCATGATAAATATACTTTGACTGTTAATGTTAAATAATTATTGTATAAAATATTTATTTTAAATTGATTATGAAAAATAGTAGAAAAAGTTTATCTGCTATTTTTTTATATATAATTATAGTAAAAAATTCTGTAAATAAAAAAAATATTAAAATCAGGTAAGACTTAATATTTTAACTTTAAATTTAATCATTTTTTTTGCATATATCTTTTAATTTACAGTTAGTACAATTTGGTTTGATTGCTTTACAGTAATATCTTCCAAATAATACTAATTGATGATGTGCTCTGGACCATTTATTTTTTGGTATTTTGTGCATTAGTTTTCTTTCTATAGTAATTACATCATCTTTCTTATTTGCAATTCCTAGTCTTTTACTTACTCTTGCTACATGAGTATCTACTGCAATAGTTGGTACATTATATATTTCTGATAAGAATACGTTAGCGGTCTTTCTGCCTACTCCATTTAGGTTTTCTAAAAACCTTCTATTATTTGGTATTATGCAATTATTATCATATATTTTATTGGCTATATCATGAATATATTGTGCTTTTTTCTTGTAGGTACCGATTGGTTTTATGATATTTTCTAAATCTTTTATGTTAGCTAGTTTTAGTAATTCTAAAGTAGGATATTTTGTAAATAAAATTTTTGTTACTTGATTAACTTTTTTATCTGTAGTTTGTGCACTTAATACAATGGATATTAATAATTCATAATCTTTACTATAATTTAATTCACATTTTGGATTAGGAATTATTTCATCTAAATATAATAAGATATTATTCATCTAACCAATTGTAATCAAAGACTTCTACTTTTTCTTTTTTATTTTTATGAAAGCGTTCTTTATCTTTAATTATATCTTCTTTAGTTTTTATATTTTTCTTTCTCCATTCATAAAGTACTTTATCAATATATCTTAAGTTATTTACTCCATTATATACAGCTTCTTTTAATGCTAAGGTGATTAATTCACTACTAAAATTATCCATAGTCCATCCTTTAATTATCTCATATTCCATAGGAGATAATGTTCTTGCTAATTCATTTTCAAATATTGCATATAAATTATCATCTTCTTTTATATCTTCATTATTATTTAAATATATACTTATAATTTTTCCATAGAAGAGGTCTAAATTAATATATTCTTCAGATTTACCAGTATTATTTTTTATTATATCAATACTAATTAGTTTTTTATCTTCCAAATTAGATATAATACTCATTATTTTATATTTTTCCATATCTATTTCTTTTACAAAAGAATTTATGTCATAAGATATTTTAGGCTGTTTATTTATCATTATTGTTAAAATAAGTACTTCTTCTTCTGTTAAATTTAGTTTGCGATAATTTGTAAGTAAATAGTTTGGTAACAAATAAGTTTTTTGTTTAATTATTTGCGTTACTATATCTTCTTTCATTTTAAACCTCCTTTAAATTTATGCTTTTAATTTCTTTTTGATTATATACATCATAGTATGTATAAGTTATTTTATTGTTTTCTTGTTTTTTTATTTCATACATAAATTTATTATTTTTATATATTAGAGTACCTTCATATGATGGTATATTTGTAATTTCAATAGTATTTATAATATCATATTTATCATTTAATGCTATATATGTATCACTTGTTTTAACTACATAGGTATAATTATAATAGCTTATATATGTTATATCTTGGTTAAGGTGATTTTTAATATTATTTTCTATTTTTTGTATATAAGAATTATTTTGGGATACTATTATTATAATATTTATTAATATAATAATAGTTATTGTTAATATTGATATTAATACTTTTTTCATTGTTGATACCAGCTTTCTTTTTTGTAATTATTATACTATGATAAAAGTAAAATTGTAAAGATATTTATGTATATCATATAAAAAATGTATAAGGATATTAATGGTATTTTAAGGGTTAATATCTTACACATTATTTATGTATTTTTCTTTGATATATTGTTCTATTTGTATATATTCATTAGGCAAGTTACCTAATACTACTTCTTTTTCAATATCATTTAATACTTCTTTTAGATAGTTACCTGGTTCTTTATTTAATATTTTAGATATCATTATGGGTTTTACTATTAAATCTTGTCTTGATAGTATTGGCAGGGTGTTTCTTACTTTGTTTAACTTTTTTTTATCAATTTTTTTTATTTCTGATACAATTGTTGTTAAATATAAACCATATTTATATACTATGTATGGATTTAGAATATCTTCAGTAAGTAGAATTCTTATTTTAGTCATCTGGTCTTTTTCTAGTTTAGTAAAAGGATATATATTATCTACTTCTAATTGACTCCACATACCTATTATATTGTTGCATACTTTTAACTTTTTTAAATTAGGTATATCTAAGTATTCTTCTAATTTTAATTCTAAAATTAAATCAATGCCTTTTTGGCTGTTTTTGTTTAAGAATATCTTATCTAATTCTTCTCTTTTTCTATTGTAAGATAGTTTTTTTAATAAATTACCATATTTTTTTATATATAGTTTAGTTTTTTTGTCGATAGTAAAATCAAGAGTAGTTGCAAATCTTATTGCTCTTAGTATTCTTAAAGCATCCTCTTTTATTTTTATTCTAGGATTACCTACTGTTTTGATTATTTTGTTGTCTATATCTTTTTTTATATTTAGAAGGTCTATTATTTCTTTATTACTATTAATACATAGTGTATTTATTGTAAAATCTCTTCTTAATAGGTCATTTTTCAAACTATTTATATATTTAATTTTAATAGGATGGCGGTTATTTTCATATTTTATTTCTTTACGGTATGTTGTTATATCAAATCGTACTTTTTTGTATATTATCACTACTGAACCATAGTTATTTTCTGGTAATATACTTGTATTAAAAATTGATATTATTTCTTTTGGAGTTGCATTGGTACAAATATCAATATCTGTACTTGACTTGTTAATTAAATAATCTCTTGCAAAGCCTCCTACAATGTATGCAGAAAAACCATTACTTTCTAATTTTTTTAATACTTCTATTGCTTTATCTAACACACTTATCACCATTTTAATTATATCATAATTTAATTGTTTATCCAAGATGCTTACAGATTGTTTACGTTAAAAATAAAAGACTGTTTGCGAATAACTAACAGTCTTATATTTATTTTAGTTTAAAGCATCTTTTAATTTGTTTCCTGCTTTAAATCCAGGAACGATGCGTGCTGGTATTTTAACTTCTGCACCTGTTTGTGGATTACGTCCAATACGTGCGTCTCTTTTCTTTGCAGTAAATGTACCAAATCCTACAAATGTTACTTTACCAGTCTTTTTAAGTCCTGCTGTAATCCCTTCTATAGTTGCTTCTAAAGCTCTTGCAGCATCTGCTTTTGTTAAGTCTGCTTTATCTGCAATTAATTCTACTAATTCTGCTTTTGTCATTATTATTACCTCCATTTTCTTGTTAAGCTTTATGCTTACATTTTAAAGATACCATAATAGCTATATAAATGCAAGTATTTTTGTAAAAAAGCATAATTTTTTGACACTTTTATGTTTAACTATAGTTAAGCATTTATTTTATATAACAATTGCTATCATATTGTTTGAGCCTTTGTTTACTATTTTTGTTAATGTCTGTTTTAATTTATAACGGATATTTTCTGGCATTATTGATAATTTAGCTTGAATACCTTCTTGTACTATAACATCAAGACTTCTTCCAAATATCTCACTTTTCCAAATGCTACTTGCTTCCTCATTTTTAGTTAAATAGTTTATTAATTCTTTTGATTGAAGTTCTGAGCCTATGATTGGTTCAAATGTTGATTCAACATCTACTCTAATCATATGTATCGATGGGGCAATTGCTTTTAGTTTAATTCCATATCGATTTCCTTGTTTAATTATTTCTGGAGTGTCTAGCTTCATGTCTGATAGAGTTGGAGATGCTATACCATATCCTGTTTGTTTTACCATTTTTAATGCAGATTTTATTTGGTCGTATTCTGTTTTGGCTATACTTAATTCTTGGAATAGTGATAATAAATTTGCTTTAGATGATATATCTACTCCGATTATTTCATTTAAGACTTTATTGTATAATTCACTTGGAGATTCTAAATTTATGGTTACTTCGCCAGTACCTGGGTCTATTTCTGATATATATGATTTTTTTATATATTCACTATCTTTGAATGTGTTTATTATATTTTCACAATCTCTTAATTTATCTATTTCTGTTACACTTTCTTTTATTTTTTCAATGTATGTTTGTTTTACATAATGAGTGGGATTTAATATGGCTATCCATTCTGGCATGTTTATTTTTATATCTGAGATTGGGAATTCATATAAGGCCTCTTTTAAGATGTTATACATGTCTTTTTCTACCATATTTTCTACATTTGTTGGTATTACTGGTACTTTGTATTCTGTTTCTAGTGATTGTTTTAAGTTTATAGTTTCACTTGATGTTGGATGCGTTGTATTTAATATCACTATAAATGGTTTCCCTATACTTTTTAATTCTTCTATTACTGTTTTTTCCGCTTCTACGTAATCATTTCTTGCTATTTCTCCTATAGAGCCATCTGTTGTTATTACTATTCCTATAGTTGAATGGTCTTTTATTACTTTTTCAGTACCTATTTCAGCAGCTTCAGTAAAAGGAATAGGTTCATCATACCATGGTGTTCTTACATATCTAGGTCCATTTTCATCTTCGTATCCTTTTGCTGCTGGGATTACGTATCCTACACAATCTACCATTCTTATTTGAGCAGTTAAATCTTCTATTTGAATTTTAGCTGCTGTACTTGGAATAAATTTTGGTTCTGTGGTCATTATATTTTTACCTGACCCTGATTGGGGTAGTTCATCTAGTGTTCTTTTTCTTTCGTATTCATCTTCTATATATGGTACTACTAGTGTTTCCATGAATTTTTTTATAAATGTAGATTTGCCAGTTCTTACTGCTCCTACTACTCCTAAATATATATCTCCACCCGTTCTTTTACCTATATTTTTAATAACTTCTATTTTTTCCATTACATACCTCTTTTCTTTCATTAAATATTATGTAATAGTTTATAGATTATGTAAAAATAAAGAAAAAAAGTGATTTTTTTCACTTATTTGTTTTTTGATATTTTTCTTAATAATACTTCTTTGATAAATAAATTATATAATAGTTGATAATTTTCTAAATCTTCTTGTTGATATTGTAATCCTATTATGAAATGTTTATCATCTATATATTCTATAGCTTCTATTGTATTATCTTCACTTGTAGCAATTATTTTAAAAGGGGGAGAAACATCTTTTAATGTGTGATTATATTTTGAGTTTACTGTTATATTTTCCCCGAACGCTTTATATAATATGCTCCCTTTTTCAATATTAATTTTATGTGCATTTTTTATAGAGGTGGTATGTTTCTTTATTTCTATTAAGGTATCTTCATTACTACTTTTGCTATATAATCCTATTAATTGATGACCCATACATATACCTAAAAAAGGAATATTATTATTTATTGCATAGTTTAATATTTGATAGTGATATGGATATATTATTCCATCTCCTTGTATTATTATACCATCACATAATTTCAAAACTTCTATATCTATATCACTATAATTATCATATGTAATTATACCTATGTAACTACATTTGTTATGGAGATTTTTTAAATTTGATTGTTTTATTGATTGGTAAACAATATTATTTCTTTTTTCTTCAGGGATTACTATTCCTATTACTATATTATTCATCTAAGTATTTATCTAAATTTTTAGGAACATTCCCATTTTTGACTGTACTAATTATCTTTTCTTCTTGTTCTTTTGATACTTCTCTTCCAGTCATTTTTGCTATATCGTGAATAACATCTTTTAATACTGTTTCATCTTGCATATTGCCATTTTGGATTCTTTTTGCAAGCGATAGTATTGTTTCTTTATCAATATTGGTTTTTTGTTCTACTTTTTTAAAAAAATTATCTGAAAACGCCACTTAAATACCTCCTAATACAATATATGTACTAAGAGGTATTTTGTGAAGTATAGTTATTATTTTTATAATTAGTTATTCTCCATTTTTATTTTTAAATTGAATTTGTATTGGTGTTCCTTCAAAATCAAATGATTCTCTTATTTTATTTTCTAAATACCTTTCATACGAAAAATGTACTAAGCTTTTACTATTTACACTAAAAGTAAATTTTGGAGGTTTGGTTGATGTTTGAGATACAAAGTATATTTTTAGGCGTTTCCCTTTATATGATGGTGGTGCATTTAATAATACTGCTTCTCGTATTACATCATTTAATATGCTTGTTTTTATTTCTTTTTTTGTGTTTTCATATACTTTGTCTATTTCAGGCATTAATGTATGTATTCTTTTTTTTGTTTTGGCAGATAAGAATACTATTGGTACATATGATAAGAATTTAAATTCTTCTCTTATTAGTTTTGTATATGTTTTTATGTCATTTTTATCTTGTACTGTATCCCATTTATTTACCACTATTACCATTGCTTTGCCTGATTCTAATGCATATCCTGCAATATGTTTATCATGTTCTATTATTCCTTCTTCTGCGTTTATTACTATAACGCATACATCACTTCGTTCTATTGCTTTCATAGACCTTAGTACACTGTATTTTTCTATATTTTCATAAATACGGCCACTTTTTCTTATACCAGCTGTATCTATTACAACATATTCTTTTTTTTCATATGTAAAGTTTGTATCTACAGCATCTCTTGTAGTACCTGCACGTGGGCTTACTATTAATTTTTCTTCATTTAAAAGTGCATTCACTAAGCTAGATTTGCCTACATTTGGACGTCCTATAATACAAAACTTTATTTTTTCATCTTCATATGTTATTTCTTCTATTGGTTTAAAATTTTGGGTTATTTCTTCTAATAATTCTCCTATTCCAAGATTATGTTCTCCACTCAAAGGTATTACTTTTTCAAAGCCTAATTCGTAATATTCATAAATATTATCTATTCTTTTAGTGTTATCTATTTTATTTACTGCAAGTATTACTTGTTTACCTGATTTTTTTAAAATATCTCTTATTGTGTAGTCGTTTTCATTTAAACTTTCTTTACCATCTACAATAAATACTACAATATCAGATTCATCTATTGCAATATTAGCTTGAATTGTTATTTCGTTATTAAATAATTCTTTTGATACGTCAATGCCTCCTGTGTCAATCAAATGAAATTTATAATTATTGTAGATTACATCACCATAAATTCTATCTCTAGTTACTCCTGGGGTATCTTCTATAATAGATACTTTTTTTCCTACTAGACGGTTAAATATTGTAGATTTACCAACGTTAGGTCGGCCTACTAATGCTACTGTAGGTATATACATTTTATCACATCCTATTTTTTCTTGATAGATATATTTTACCACAAATGTTGAATAATTGTATTGTTTTTTATTGTTTTTAATATTAGTTTATTAAAAAAAGATGTATTATTTAACATCTCAATTAATTGTTAGTGTACCTGTAGTTGGATATATTTGAATAAATGTGTTTCCATCACTTACTTTTATTTCTTCTCCAGATATATATTTATATATAGTTTGACTTTCTCTATCTTTCTTTTCCCATGTAATTGGTATAGCATATCCATTGGTAATATAATAACCTTTCCCTGTACCTATATTATCTAGGTTTTGTCTTCCAGATGTATCATTTGGTATATTTGAATATTTCAAATCATATACTATTATATTTTTTGTGGTGTACTGAGTTCCTGTCACTAAATCAACACTGTATGTTCCTGAATCTTGTCTTTTGTATACTTTGTTTTTATCATCATAAATATATGTTACTGTTTGGTAATTAGAATATTTTATTGAGACGGAATCCGCTTGTATACTGTCTTCTAATTTATCTAATTCTATATCATCGGTTGAGTATTCTAAAAGTAATGGTTGATTTGTAGTGTTTCTTATATTTTTGTTTTTTACATAGTTAGTCATATTTTCCATACTAGTAAATGCCGTATGTTCCGTAGCTCTATTTAGATTTTTATCTTTCCAAAATACGCTTTCTACAGCATCTACATGTTGTATTTTAAGTGTCTCAATATCATTGTATGCTTGAGGACTTCCACCCCAGTGAAAATAGATTGCATCATTTTCTAACACATAGTCTAAGTAATAGTGCCTACTGCTTCTTACTGAACCTATTTTAGATGCGGTTGCTTCTCTATATAGTGCTAACATTCTAGTAATTCCACCTTCTACCATTAATTCGTATACTATGTATGCATCTTGTATTCCTGATTGAGGGCGTGCTGCTTTATGGTTATTTATCATTACGGCGTATGTTCTTTGATTGGACTGTGTATCTACAATAGATACTTTTTTTTCTTCTTTTACTGAAATATCTTCATTTTTTGTATCTTGGTCGTTAGAGTTTTCTTTATTATTTGTTCCACAACCTGTTAGTATTATTAATGACATTAAAATTATTATTGACTTCTTCATTTTACCACCTAAAATAATTATATATTATATATTAAAAAAATGCAATTTTATTTTGCATTAATTATTTCACTTATTTTATTTTGTGCTTCTTCTATGCTTTCGTTATCTGGCATCATCACGTATAATTCTCGTGTTGGATATGAATATGTATATGCACTATAATCTGTACCATTTAGGCTTTGATTTATTATTTCCCATTTAGGCATTTTATTTAGTTGTAATCTTACTATTTTTGATATGCTTTTTTCATCCATGTTAGTTTGAAAACTTTTTTCTATTTTGCTTAAGATACTATCATATTTTTTGATTAGTTGAGTTGATGAAGTCATTTTGTTTATTATTGCTGCGATTATTTTTTGTTGATTTTGTCCTCTTACACGATCTCCTCCAGTAAAGCTTTTTCTTTCTCTTGCGAAGGCGAGCGCATGTTTCCCATCTAATTTGTTATATCCTTTTTGGTAGCAACCCACTCTTCCACTGTCACAGAAACTATAATCAGAGTATACTTCAATTCCTCCTATAGAATCAACTATTTCAATTAATGTACTAAAGTTAACTCTAATATAATAATTAATTTCTGTGTTTAATAGGCTTTCTACGGTCTTTACTGATGTTTCAATACCATAATAACCACTGTGGGTTAACTTATCCATACCTCCATTTGTATTATATAATTCTACATAATAGTCTCTTGGTATTGTTGTTAATAGTATTTGGCTAGTTTTAGGGTTAATCGTTATAACAATATTGACATCACTATTAGATACTTTATCAATGCTTCCATATGAATCAGAACCTATTAAATATATATTAAACGGTGTATTAGTTACATCGACTATTTTTACAATATCATTTGTCTTTATAGATACATGTATAGTACTTATAGTTTTGGTTTTATTTAATATGTATGAATAGTCTTCTTCTAGGATGCTTTTAATTGAATCATTAATTAATATTGCATCTATTTCTTCTTTTTGTAGCGCATCTATAAGTATTACTATATCATCAAAATCTTTTTCTATAAAGTCAATTTTTTTGTTTAATGTTGATACTGCTGTTGTTACGTTTTTGGTATTTTCATTCTTATAAAAGCCAATTATCTTTCCTTTACAATCAAAAACTTCCTCATAATTGCTATCATCTAGTACAATTAAATAATAATCTTCAGTTTGTCCTATGTTGTTATTAATTCTATCTAAAAAGGCTATGGTTCTATCTATGTATTTTATACCAAAGGCAAATGCTATAGAAAATATCGTAATTATTATACTAGAGAATATTTTAATAAATATTTTTATTTTTTTATTAAAAATAAGTAAAATCATTAATCCATAGATAAATATAATTATTATTGAAAATATAGCAATATATTTGATTGGTAATATATCTAATTTAAATATATATACTCCAAATGTTATTAATATTATTGAACCGATTATGGCAATAATTTTACTAATTTTGTTAATAAGTTTTTTTCTCTTTCTTTTGGACATTTTATATCAACTCCAATTTTAATAACTGCTTATTAATTATTATAGCAAATTATTTAAAAAAATTATACTATTATGTAAATTTATTTTTATTTTGATTTTTTTGTATACAGTATGTTATGTGTTTTTTGTAAAATATTATTGATTTACATGACTTTTTTTGATATAATTGTTTTGTATAAAATTTGTTACTATTACGGTAACTGTTTTAATAATGTATTTAAGGAGGATATTATGAAATATGCATTAATTGGGTGTGGCAGAATTTCACCTAATCATATTAGTGCCGCGTTGAACAATAATTTGGATATTGTTGGTCTATGTGATTTAAAAAATGAATGTATTAAAGAAAAAAAGAAGATGTTTAATAATATATTAAATGTTAATGAGTATGTAGATTATAAAGAAATGTTAGATAAGGAACATCCCGATTTAGTAGCGATTGCTACTGAAAGTGGGGAGCATGCAAAAATTGCTGTTTATTGTCTTCAGCATGGTGCCAATGTTATTATTGAGAAGCCTATTGCTTTGTCTTTAGAAGATGCAGATTTAGTTATTAAAACTGCAAAAGAAAATAATTTAAAAGTTTGTGCTTGTCATCAAAATCGTTTTAATAGAGCTATTCAAAAGATTAGAAGTGCAGTTGAAAATAATGATTTTGGTAAAATTTTTTATGCAACTGCTCATATTAGATGGAATAGAAATGAAGATTATTATAAGCAAGCTACTTGGCGTGGAACTTGGGCTTTAGATGGTGGTGCATTAATGAATCAATGTATTCATAATATTGATTTATTAAGATGGATGATGGGTGATGAAGTAGAAGAAGTATTTGCTTATACTGATAATTTAAATCATGACTATATTGAGGCTGAGGACTTAGGTATAGCTGTTGTTAAGTTTAAAAATGGTGGATATGGTATTATTGAAGGGACTAATGATATTTATCCTAAAAATTTAGAGGAAACTTTGTATGTATTTGGAGAAAATGGTACTGCAAAAGCAGGGGGAAGTTCAGTAAATAAGTTGGAAGTATGGAGATTTAATGGTCAAGATGAAGAGAGTATACTTGATGAGTTTTCCGAAATACACAAAAATGTATATGGTTTAGGTCATACTCCGTTATATGCGAATATGATTGATGCTATTAAAAACGATACGAAACCGTATGTTGATGGTGAAGCTGGTAAAAGAGCTTTGGAGTTGGTACTAGCAATATATAAATCTGCAAGTGAACATAAAGCTATTAAACTACCTATAAGTAATTGTTCAACTATGGATTTTGTTGGAATGTTTAATAGATGAGGTGAAATATGGAATTTATAGATTTAAAGAAACAATATAGTGTTTTGAAGGATAAAATTGATAATGGTATTAACAATGTTTTGACTGATGGGCATTATATTATGGGCGAAGAAATAGCTTTGTTAGAAAAAGAATTGGCTTCATATGTTGGTGTGAAACATTGTATAACATGCGCTAATGGTACAGATGCACTTTCTATTGCGTTGATGGCTTTAGGTGTTAAAGAGGGGGATGCTGTTTTTGTTCCTTCATTTACTTTTTTTTCAACTGCAGAAGTTGTTTCTCTGCATGGGGCTACTCCAATATTTGTTGATTCTGATTTTAGGACATTTAACATCGACCCTGAAAAGTTAGAAAATGCTATTTTAAAAGTTAGAAATGAAACTAATTTGAATTTAAAAGCAATTATACCTGTAGATTTGTTTGGACTTCCTGCAAATTTTGAAAGAATTAGGGAAATTGCTTCTAAGTATAATTTGTTTATTGTTGAAGATGGAGCGCAAGGATTTGGAGGCAGTATTGATGGCAAAAAAGCGTGTTCTTTTGGAGATATTTCTACCACTTCATTTTTTCCTGCAAAACCATTAGGTTGTTATGGAGATGGTGGCGCTATATTTACTGATAATGATGATTATTATAACCTTATGTGTTCTATACGTGTGCATGGTAAAGGTGAATTTAAATATGATAATATTAGGATAGGATTAAATTCACGATTAGATACTTTACAAGCTAGTATTTTACTTCCAAAGTTAGATGCTTTTAAGAATTATGAATTAGATGAGAGAAATAAATTTGCACATTTATATACTGAAAAACTTAAAAATTATATTAAGACTCCTTTTATTGACCATGGATATATAAGTAGTTGGGCTCAGTATACACTTATTTTTGACAGTGAAGAGGAAAGAAATTTTGTTCAAAATAAACTTAAAAATGTAGGTATTCCTACTATGGTTTATTATGTTAAGCCGTTGCATAAACAAGCAGTTTATGAAAATTACACTTTTAATGTTGAAGATTTAAAGAATAGTGAAATTTTATCTAAAACAGTTCTTAGTTTACCTATGCATCCTTATCTGAATGGTGACCAAATTAATGATATTTGTAATAAAATAATAGAAAGTATTGAGGCGTATAAACATGGAGAAAGATAATTATTTTGTTCATGAGTCTAGTTATGTTGATGAGCATTCTTCTATTGGGGAAGGTACAAAAATTTGGCATTTTTCTCATATAATGAGTGATTGTGTTATTGGGAAAGGCTGTAATATTGGTCAAAATGTGGTGATTTCTCCTAATGTGGTGATAGGTAATAATGTTAAAATACAGAATAATGTTTCTGTTTATACTGGGGTTATCTGTGAAGATGATGTTTTTCTTGGACCATCTTGTGTTTTTACTAACGTTATAAATCCTAGAAGTTTTATTTCTAGGAAAAATGAATATAGAAAAACGATTATTAAGAAGGGTGCCTCAATTGGCGCTAATGCAACGGTTGTATGTGGACATAATGTTGGTAAGTATGCTTTTGTGGCTGCGGGGGCCGTTGTTACTAAGGATATTCCAGATTATGCCCTTGTTATGGGAAATCCCGCGAAGGTTAAGTATTATGTATGTGAATGTTCTGAAAAAATGAATTTTGTTGATAACAAATTTGTATGTCCAAAATGTGGGCTTAAGTATTGTATTGATGATAATGTAGTAAGGAGATTTTAATATGAAAGAGTTGTTACTTGATAAAATTGAAAATAAAGAAATTGTAGTTGGTGTTGTTGGTCTTGGATATGTTGGGCTTCCTCTTGCGGTAGAGAAAGCTAAAGCGGGTTTTAAAACTATTGGTTTTGATGTACAGCAAAAAAAGGTTGATATGGTTAATAGTGGTGTTAATTATATTGGTGATGTTGTTGATAATGAGCTAAAAGAGTTAGTAGACAGTGGTATGTTTAGAGCGTCAGTAGATTTTTCTGAAATTAGCAAGGTGGATTTTATTGCTATATGTGTACCTACTCCGCTTGATGAACATCAACAACCTGATATTAGTTTTGTTAAAAATAGTGCTGAAGAAATTTCTAAATATTTAACATCTAATACTATGGTTGTTTTAGAGTCTACTACTTATCCTGGTACGACTGAAGAACTTATTAAGCCAATTTTAGAAAATGGTTCTTCTTTAAAATGCGGAAAAGATTTTTATTTAGGATTTTCTCCAGAACGTGTAGACCCAGGAAATTTATATTTTAAAACAAAAAATACTCCTAAAGTTGTAGGTGCAATAGGTAGGGATGCTACTGAGGTTATTGCTAAAATGTATCGTTGTGTATTAGGCGCTGAGATATATGAGGTTTCTTCACCAGCGGTTGCAGAAATGGAAAAAATACTAGAAAATACTTATAGAAATATTAATATTGGTTTAGTTAATGAACTGGCAATGTTATGTAATAAAATGGGAATAAGTTTATGGGAAGTAGTTGACGCTGCGAAGACTAAACCTTATGGATTCCAAGCATTTTATCCAGGTCCTGGGTTAGGTGGACACTGTATTCCACTTGATCCATATTATCTTGATTGGAAAGCTAGAGAATATGGGTTTCACACCTCTTTAATTCAAGCTTCTGGTATTATAAACGATAGAATGCCTGAGTATTGTGTAGAAAGAGCAAGTAAAGTGCTTGGAAAACATCATATTTCGCTTAATGGTTCTAAAATTTTAGTACTTGGTGTTGCTTATAAAAATGATATAGACGATTACAGAGAAAGTCCCGCTCTTAGAGTTATTGAAATGCTTGAAGAAAATATGGCTAATGTTGATTTTTATGACCCTTTGATATCTCAATATAGTTATAAGAACAAAATTCATAATGGTATTGATAATATAGATGATAAAACTATTAAGGACTATGACTTAGTAATTATTACTGCTGCTCATTCTGCTTTTGATTATGAAATGATTGCTAAGAATGCTAAGGCTATTTTTGATACTAGAAATGCTATGAAAAATATTAAAGATAGAGAAAATATTGAATTGTTATAATTAAGTGAGTGATATTATGAAGAATATTTGGATTATAAATCATTATGCTACACCACCTATGTATGGTGGACTTACTAGACATCACTTTTTAGCAAAATATATAAATAATAAGAAATATAAAGTTACTTTAGTCGCAGCGAGTGCTATTCATAATTCAAATATTAATCTTATTACTAATGGTGTAGATTTTATAGAGCATAATATAGATGGAGTAAATTATTTGCATATTAAAACATCACAGTATGATAATACGGTTAAGAGAGTTTTGAATATGTTACAATATTATTTTAGAACATATAGAATTTTAAAAAGAAAGATAGTTAAAGGAGATAGGCCTGATTATATTTACTGTTCTATGCCTCATCCTCTATCTCCTTTAGTAGCTTTAAAGATTGCACGTAAATTTAAAATTCCTTGTACTGTTGAAGTTAGAGATTTATGGCCAGATTCTATTGTTAGTTATGGCGTAATGAAGAAAAATAATTTAATTGTTAAATTATTATATAAGTTAGAAAAGTATATATATTTACATGCAGATAAGTTGGTTTTTGTAATGGATGGCGCTAAAGATTATTTGTTGAAAACTAGCTATAATACTAAAATTGATTTTAATAAGGTGTATACTATTAGTAATGGTGTAGATTTGGATAAGTATTATTCTGATTTAAATAAGTTTAAAATTAAGGATAAAGATTTGGATGATAATAAATCTTTTAAACTAGTGTATACTGGTTCTATTAGATATATATATAATATTAAAAGGCTTATTGATGTTGCTTCAAAAATTACTAATAAAAATATTAAATTTATTATTTATGGTAATGGACCTTTTTTGGAAGAATATAAGGATTATTGTATTAAAAATAATATTAAAAATGTTTTGTTTAAAGGATTTGTTGATAATAAATATATTCCATATATTTTGTCTAAGGCTGATGTATGCTTGTTACATGGGGAGATGAGTAGTATTATGCAGTATGGTATGAGTACTAATAAATCTTTTATGTATTTAGCATCGGGTAAACCTATCATATCTACTTATCCTAATAATTATGATTTTATTGATGGTAAATGTGGAATTACAGTTAGTAATAATAGTAATGATGAATATGTAGATGCCATAATGAATTTATATAATTTAGATGAAAAAAGTAAAGATAGATTTAAAAATAATTCATTAAAATTAGTTAAAAAATTTGACTATAAAGTACTTGCTAAAAGTTTAATTAGTGTTATTGATGAGATGTAAGGAGGAATTATATTATGAATAATTTACATATTAAGTTTGATAATGCTAATCGTTTTAATTGTGGCAAGTTATTTATAAAATTTAAGGGATTAGTATTTTATAAAAATTATTTATGTGGAATTGATTCTTTGAGGCATTTTTTTAATGATTTTTCTCGATATACTGATAATATTAAACATTTAAGAGGAAACTTTATTTTATGTATTGAAGATGGTGATAATATATATATATGTACAGATAATTCTGGTATGTCTAGGTTATATTATTATGATAATTGTATATTTGATAAGTATTTGGAATTGGTTGATTATTTTAATTTTTCTTCTAATGATTTAGATAGTAATGGAATTGTAGAATATATTCAATATGGTTATAGTATGTTTTATACATTTTTTAAGAATGTAAAGATATTGGGTAGAGAAGAGATAATTTTTTTAAAAAATAAAAAATTAACTATTAAAAAGAAGCATATTGAAGATATATTTGCTAATGGTGAGGACATTGTAGGTTTTTTTAAGAATTTTAAATATAATTTTAGTGATAAGAGGATAGCTTGCGATTTAACCGCTGGAATTGATTCTAGACTTAATGTTGCTTTACTTAAAGATAATGGAATTGATTTTAAAATTTCTATTTCTGGGCAACCTAATCATATTGATGTTATTAAGTGTAATGAAATTGCTAAAATTATAAATATTGAAGTATTGCAATTTGACCTTGATAAAAATATTGATAAATCTATTATTGATAAATTATTTTATCAATTAGATGGTCAATATTCAATTTTGGAATTTTATAAAAATTATATTTTGACTATGGGACTTATTAATAATAATATTAACTTGAGAATTAGTGGCGCTGGCGGTGAGATGTATAAATATTCTTGGTTTGCTGAAGATTTCCCATGGTTTAATAAGAAAAAATTTACTTTTGATAAAGTTTATAATAAAAGATTTATTTCACGTTCAGTTAAATATGAATTTTATACTAATGATTTTTCTAAAAAAATATTTAATTATCAAAAAAAAGTTAAAAATATATTAGAAAAATATAGATGTATTAATAATTCTAAAACATATGATAAATTATGTTATGAGACTATTATGAGATTTGGAGCTTCTACTCAAATGATACAATTTGATGATAATTATATTAGATATGCTCCCTTATTAGAATTATCAATAGTAAGAAATGGTGTTAATTTAAATATTAAAGATAGATTATTGTATATGTATCATAGGAAGTTAATTACAAAGTCTTGCCAAGAAATTGCTAATGTTAAGACTAATAAAGGTTTAACTGTAAATAGTTCTGTGTTAGCGTTGGTTGTGGATGCTTTAAAATTATTTGGAGAGTTTGCTTTAAAAATTAAAAATAAGATATTTAGAATTGATGTTAATAAGACTGATAGTGCAAATAGTGATAAAATTTTTGAATTTATGAAACTTAATGATGCTAATTTAATCAAAATAATTAAAGAATATGGTATTGTTAATGATAGTTTTGATAATATGAAAGTGGATAATCAAACTTATAGTAGATTGATAACTATTGCTAAAATGATTGATTATATTGATAAAAAATTATGAAAAATAGGACAATAATAATTTTATCACAGGTAAATTTTGATGATTCTCCATATACATCATATACTCATTATCATGCTATGGAACTTGTTAAACTTGGTTATAAAGTAATTGTACTTGCTTCTGTTACGATTAAACCAGGTGCCAATTTAAATAAATATAGTGGAATACATTTTATTAATGGTGTAGAGGTTATTTATTTTAAAAGGCTAGGTTTTTCTAATATTTTATATAAGAGTAAGATTAATCTTAATGCTATTAGTTATTACATCGGTTGCCATAAAATAATTAAAAATATTTTTGCTAAATATAATGTTGTTTTAATTGATGCACATACTTTTAAAGTCCAAGGTGTTGTTGCAAGTTATTTAAAGAAGAAATATGATATTGTTACCATTGTTACCTCACATGGTACTAGTTTAAATAGAAATTTACAATTTAAAAATGGAATTAATTCTATTAAAAAGGTATCTAGTATAGTTGATTATATGGTATGTGTAAGTGAAAAAATTGAAAGAGAGCTTTGTAGTTTAGGCATAATAAATACTAAAGTTATTTATAACGGAGCTATTTCTTATGACAATGATATGGATAATAATAATTATAATATTATATCAGTTGGATATTTTACTAAAATTAAGAATTTTGATAAGGTAATTATGGCTTTTGCAAAAGTTATAAATATGTTTCCCTCTGCAAGACTTACAATAGTTGGTGATGGGGGAATAAAGAATGATTTGATTAAGTTAGCTCAAGATTTAAATGTGGATAAGTATGTTTGTTTTACAGGTGTTTTATCTAATGATAAGGTTAATTATTTATTAGCAAAAAGTAATATTTTTGTTTTACCTAGTTCTCCTGAAGGATTTGGAATTACTTATGTTGAGGCTATGAATAATGGATGTATTGTTATAGGTACTAAAAATGAAGGTATTGATGGATTTGTTAAAGATAATGTAAATGGTTTTTTAACTAATGTGGATGTTGATGAAATTTATGATAAAATTCTCTATGTTTTTAATAATAATTGTGATAAAATTAGAATGACAGGTATAAATGATGCAAGGATGCTTACTTGGGAGAATAATGCAAAAAAATATGTAGAATTGTTAGGTGAGACTAATGAAAAAAAATAAGATTACAATGATTTGTCACGTTACTAGTGGACATAGTAGATATGATGGGAGAATTTTTTTAAAGCAATGTTCTTCCTTAGCTAAAAGTAATTATAATGTTACGCTGTTATGTTGTGATACTTTAAATAATGAAGTTAAAAATAATGTTAACATAGTATCTATTAATAGACAATTTAGTTCTTTGCGAGATAGAATTTTTAATTCTAAACGGCTACTTAAAAAAAAATGTTTAGAAATTAATGCTGATATTTATCAATTTCATGACCCCGATTTATTACCATTAGCTCTTTATATCAAAAAAAGAGGAAAAATTGTAATTTTTGACTCTCATGAAAATTATCCTTCACTTGTTTTAGAAAAGCAAAGTATTCCTACTTGTTTAAGAAAAATAGTTTCTTCAATTTATACAATTTATGAAAAGTATGTTTTTAAGAGACTTAATGGGGTCATTTGTGTTGCTGATTTTCAATTAGATAGAATAAAAAAAATTAACAGTAACACTGTTATAATTACAAATTACCCAATTATAGATAATAATTTCAAAAAAAATCATAATGCTAGAAATACAATATGTTTTGCTGGTGGAGTTAGGGCAAATTGGAATCATGATAAAGTCATTCGTGCAATAGAAAATATTAATGATGTTAAATATATAATTGCTGGTAGTTATAAGGATAGTTATTTAGATTCATTGAAGTTATATAATGGATTTGAAAAAGTTAAACTTTTAGGAAAAATTGAAAAGGAGGAAGTTAAGAATTTATATTCTAACTCCAATATTGGGATGGCTCTTTGTTCATACAGACCAAATACTTGCTATAAAAGGGGAAGTCTTGGTATTACTAAGATATTTGAGTATATGATGTATGAATTGCCAGTTATTTTTACTGATTTTGATGTTTTTAATAACATACTAAAAGAAGGAACATTTGGAATTTCTGTAAATCCATATGATTATAAAGAAGTGTCTAAGGCTATTAAATATTTGATTGACAATCCTAAAATTGCAAAAAAAATGGGTGCTATAGGGAAAAAACTGGTCTTAAATAAATATAATTGGGAATCTCAGGCTAAAATTTTAATTAAATTTTATAATGATATGGTGAGTTGTGATGAATAAAAAAATATTATTTGCTTTATATACTTTATTTATTCTTTTAGTTCCAATTAATATTAAACAGTATTTTATTACCTATTCAAAGTTAATATTTACTCTATCTTTTATAGTTTTTTTGACTATATTAATTACTGATTATAAGTATTTATTATCTATATTAAAGAAAAAAAATATTAAAATTATATTGTTATCTTATTGCTCTTTTGCGTTTTTTGTACTTTTGTCCATTATCTTTAATTCTTTTATTGATAATGAATGGATTTGGTCGAATTTTTTTGAATTTCTTAGGGTTATTGAATATTTGTTAATATTTATAAATTATTATTATTTCTTTTCTTTTTGTAAGAATAATTCTAAATTATTTATTGTACTTTTGTTTATTGTGTTAACTATTATTTCTCTTGTAGGTATTATGCAATATTTTAATTTGTTTAATTTGAATGAATATTATATTAAATATATAGCTCCTACTCAATATATAACACTTGTTAATAATTATCCTTTCCCAAGAATTGTCGGATTGGTGGGTAATCCTAATGTTTTAGGATACTTTTATGCTCTTAATATTGTATTCTTATTATATTTAATGTTTACTAAGAAATATAAATGGCATTATATATTGTTATTTATATTATTGTTTATATTATATAATATTACTTTATTTATGACTTTATCTAGGTCTTCTTATATTTGTATGATTGTTGGAGAGTTTATTATTACAATTTTATTAAAATTTAAATTTAGGGTTAATAAGTTTATTAATTTTTCTAAGTATCTTTTGATAATTATATTATTTAATGTTTTATTACTTTTGATATTGCCTTATAATATTACGTGGAGATTTTTAGAACTTGTTAATATTAATAATGTTGATAGTTGGCAAAATAGATTAAACAACTATGAAAATGATATGAAATATTTTAATGATTCTACTTTATCTTCTTTTGAATTTATAGATGATAAATCAAATAGTGATAATTCTAATATTGATAATACTAATGCTATCATTGATAATACTAGTCCTATTGTTAATAATACCGATGATGTAAAGAAAATTGTGGTATCCAATCTTATTTATAAAACTGTTGGTTATGGGCCTGATAAACTTGCAAAAAAACATTCTACTATTTTTGATAATGAATGGATTATGTTGTTGTTTAGATATGGATATATAGGTACTTTATTTTATGTATGTATGTTATTTGCTCCATTATGTTGTTATAAGTATTTAGAAAAAAATAGATTGTTTTTGTATATTGTAATTATGGTAATGACTATTATATATATGATACCATCTGCAGTTTATCACTGTGATATGTTATTTGCTTTCACTTGTATTTTATTTGCATATGCATTACAATATAACGAGAAAGGTGTGCTAATTTCTTATGAAAAGTAAAAAGAAAAGGATTTTGTTTGTGACTGTTTTACCTCTATGGTCCCTTGGTAATAAGAGTGGTGGACGGGCTTTATATTCAACAATTAAGCATTATATTGATAATAATTATGAAGTCTTGCTTATAACTGACAAAAAGGTTGATTTTAATTTTATTAATTTAAATCCTAAAAATGTATTTTATATTGATACTAGTTTTTTTATAAATAAATTTGGTATTGAAAAGATTGGTTATTTTTTTAAGATATTATATGTTAAATATTTTAAATATTATGTAGGTAAGATTTTTAAATCACTTAATAAAGATAATTTGATTATATATGCGTATGAGGTGCATGCTGTGATGGCATGTAAATGTTTAGCAAAAAAATATAAACTACCTCTAGTAACTCGCTTTCAAGGAACTATTATGGCAAACAAAAAATATAATTTGATTAATAAAATTAGATTTTATCCTCATTTTCAAGCGCTTGCAACTAGTTCTAATTTAGTAATTATGACTAATGATGGGACCCAAGGGAATTTAGTACTAAAAAATTGTAATAACTTTAGTCCAATGTTATTTATTAGAAATGGGGTAAATGTATTAGATAATGATATAAATATGAAAAAAGATGATAAATTAATTAAAAAGTTAAATGTTCAGAATAAAACAATTTTATTAACTGTTAGTAGATTAGAAAAATGGAAAAAAGTAGAAAGAGCTATTTATACTCTTTATGAATTAAATAATGAAAAATTTCATTTAGTTATTGTTGGTGATGGTGCTATGTTGGATAGTCTTAAATTACTAGTTAAAAAACTGGATTTAACTAATCAAGTTACTTTTACAGGAGCCATTCAAAATGGTGAAGTATATAAGTATATGTTGATTGCAGATATATTTTTATCATTTTATGATTTAAGTAATGTAGGTAACCCGTTGTTAGAAGCTCTATGCTTGGGTAAAGCTATCATTACATATAATGTAGGTGATACAAATCAAGTTATTAATGGAGCTAATGGTATTTTATTAGATAATGTTGACCCTAAATATATTGCTAGTATTATTAATAATTTAAGTGACGAGGATATTAAAAAATATGGAAAATATGCTAAAGAATATGCTGATGTAAACCTTTACTCTTGGAGAAAAAGAATGATGATCGAAGAAAAGAAAGTTGGTGGGGTTTTTGATGACTTCTTTAAAAAATAGGTTAATTATTGAATTGAATAGTCTTAAAAAAACTGGCTTCTTTTCAATTTTTATGTCTAGTGTATTATGTAAGATTTTAGTTTTTATTGGTTCTACTATCTTAGTTAGAATGCTTTCTAAAAATGATTACGGTATTTATGCTTACATTTTAAATTGCATTTCAATGGTTAGTTTACTTGGCGATTTTGGTGCATCTTCTGCTGCACTACAATTTTTATCACAAAATGAAAAAGATTCTGGTAAAAGTGGCGCAATTGTAGCTTTTTCATTAAAAATAATTATATATTCATCTATACTTTGTGGATTATTAATTTTACTATCACCTTTCTATTATCCATTTACTTTGGATGAAGCAAAATATTTGTTGCCTTTTTTGTTTTTATTACCATTTATTACTTTTATTTCAAATTTAGTACCTATTATTTTAAGAGCTAATCTTGAAAACAAGAAATATGCAAAGTTTCAAATTTTTTCCACTTTTGCTAGTTATTTATTTTTAATTTCTTTTTCTGTTATATTTGGTTTATATGGTGCTGTTTTTTCACAATATATATATAATTTAGCCATTTTATTCTTTGGTATCTTTCTTTGTAAAGATTATTTAAAAAAATACTCTTTTAAAGATAGATTATCTAAAGAATATAAACATGATTTTTTAAAATTTTCTGTTGCTAGTCAAATTAATAATTCTATTAATGGTATATTATTAATTATAGATACTTTTTTAATAGGACTGTTAATTGCAGAATCTACAACTGTAGCTTCATATAAAATTGCTTCTGCTATTCCTCATGCTTTGACTTTTCTTTCTTCGTGTGTTACTGTTTATACTATGCCACATTTTATTAAGCATAACAAAGATAAATTCTGGATTAAAAGTAATTTAAATAAAATGTTTAAATACGGTACAATAATTTATGGTATTTTATTTACTGGAGTTATTTTATTTTCAAAAATTATTATTAAATTAATTTACGGTAATGCTTATTTAGATACTGTTCCTACTTTTATTGTTTTAATGATAGGCTTGCTATTTTCTTCAGCGTATAAGATACCAATTTCTAATGCACTACATTGCATGGGTAAAATTAAAATTAATATTATTATTAACACTATTTCTGCTGTAGCTAATGCTATATTAAATGTTATTTTTATAATTAATTATGGATATATTGGGGCCGCGATTACTACTACTTTAATTAATATTGCTAGCTCTGTTTTCTATATTATTTATATTAAGAGATTATTAAGAAATTAACTATATTATTAATTGGTATGATATTGGAGGTAATTATGAAATTTAAACGTTTTTTAGTATATTTATTTATTTGTCCTATATACTGGTTTAGTTGTTTAATATATGACAAAAAGTATTTAACTGGTTCTCTTTATGCACGCGATCATTTTTCTATTGGTTGGAAGTGGGTATTAAAGTATTGGTATGTTCAAAAGATAAAAGGAATTAATAGACATGTACCTTTCCCTGTGCCACCTTGGGTTAAATTTGCTAATGCAGAAAACTTAATTTTTGATGTTGAAGATATGAGATATTTTCATTCAGTTGGTTGTTATTTTCAAGGTATTAATGCCAAAATTTATATTGGCTCTGGTACACAGATAGCTCCAAATTGTGGTTTTATCACTGCTAATCACGATTTTAATGACCTTAGTAAATCTGCAAAGGGTGAAGATATTTGCATTGGAAAATCTTGTTGGATTGGAATGAATAGTGTTATTTTACCTGGAGTTACTTTAGGTGACCATACAATTGTTGGAGCTGGTAGTGTTGTTACAAAGAGTTTTAATGAAGGTAATTGTATAATAGCAGGAAATCCTGCAAGAAAAATTAGAGATTTAAAAAATTAATTTATGGAGGTTATTATGAAAAAAATTATAACGATTGTTGGTGCGAGGCCTCAGTTTATTAAGGCTGCAATGGTTTCTAAAGAATTAAGAAAAAAGTTTAAAGAAATTATTGTTCATACTGGACAACATTATGACAGTAATATGTCTGATATATTTTTTAAACAGTTAAATATTCCTACTCCTGATTATAACTTAGGTGTCGGTTCTGGTTCTCATGCAGTACAAACTGGTAATATGCTTATTGAGATTGAAAAAATTTTATTAAAGGAAATGCCTGATTATATTTTAGTATATGGTGATACTAATTCTACTTTAGCGGGTGCCCTTGCGGCTTCTAAGTTATTAATCCCTGTAATTCATGTCGAAGCTGGTTTAAGATCATTTAATATGTGTATGCCTGAAGAGCAAAATAGAGTTCTTACTGATCATATTTCTAGTGTGCTATTTTGTCCTACTGATATTGCTGTTAATAATCTGATAAAAGAAAATATTAATAATAATGTATTTAATGTTGGAGATGTGATGTGTGATTCTGTTCTATACTATTCTAAATTGGCATGTGACACTATTAATAAAGAGAATATTAATTTGAATCCAATATATGATAAAAAAGTCATTGATAAATGGTATTTAACTACAATTCATAGAGCTGAAAATACACATGATGAAAAGAATATATGTAGTATTCTTAAGGTGTTAAATAATTTAAATGATATGGTTATTTTCCCAGTACATCCTAGAATTAGAAATATTATTGATGAATTATATAAGCATAATCATTATGATAATATTTATTTTGTAGAACCAGTTGATTATTTGACTATGCTATATTTAACAAAAAATTCTATTAAAGTTATTACAGATTCTGGTGGATTACAAAAAGAATGTTATATATTAAATGTACCTTGTATAACAGTTAGAGACCAAACGGAATGGATAGAAACACTTGCAAATGGTTATAATGTTTTATCTACTCCTACATATGATGATTTATATAATAAAATTATTGGGGCTAATATCTTGAAACATAATATGAAGATTGATTACTATGGTAATGGCAAAGCATCGGAAAATATTTGTGCTATCTTGGAAAAAATTGATTAATATTAAAAGGGGCTGTAATGAAATAAGATAAATTTCATTCAGTTCCTTTTTTCTGTTTTTGTTTAACATATGGAAATTTTTCTGCTTTTAAGTTATTTGATTTTTCCCAATATTTTGACTTTATTTTCTTTTTATCTAATAATGTAAAAAATTTACGAATGTTTATACCAAGACACATCAGCATAAATTCACAAGAAACTTTTTCTAAACCACGTCTTCTAACTCTTATGTATTGCATATTTTGTTTTAATTGACCGAAGGTTCCTTCTACCTGAATACTTCTATTAATTCTTATTTCTATTCCTTCAGGACTAAGCAAATTATTTCTAGCTTGTTCTTTTAATAGTTCATATTCTGGAATTAATTCAATAAATCTATAGTCATTGTCTTTATTTTTTAATTTCTTTTTACAAATATAGGCATAACTACAATTATTACATCCAATAAACTTATATAACTTACCATCTTTATATCTTTGATGATGACTATAGTTAAAAAATACTTCTTCTCCAATACAAGTATTTAAACACATAATTCCATCATCAAAAGTATAAAAAAGTTGAGGATTTTTGCCGCTTGATTCTCCTTGCCATTGTTGAAACTTTATATAATTACCTATATTATGTTTTGTTAAATATTTATAGTTATCATATATTCCATATCCTGCATCGGCACAAATATTTTTAGGATATTCATTATAATATTTAAAATACATATCATTCATTGAAATAAATGTATGTTGATCATCTCTATTTTGAAATACACCATACATAGTAATTATCCCACTTGATACAAGTACTTGAACATTATATCCAGCATGAAAGTCATGACTTAATTTAGAATAATAATCTTTTTTTAATACCATTGCTGTTGCATCTATATCAGTTTTATAATATGAGTTTCTATTATTACCACATATTCTTTCTTTTTCTTCATATTCTAGTAATTTAATTAAATATTCATAAAAAAGTTTATATGTTTTCTGTTCTTTTGTTAATCTTTTTCCTTTTCCACTTGGAATAGAATATATATCAATTGAATTATCTGTTACATATTTATTCAATATTTCATTTAGCTCATAACTTTTTACTAAATCTTTTTTGGTAAATTTAAATTTAATTCAAATAATAAATCCTTAATTTTAATATCTAGTTTTTTATGATAAGTAGTTGGTTTCCATACAAATTTATATTTATTTGCATTAGCTACTATTTTTGTTCCATCTAAATATTGATTAGAAATATCCAAATTAAATTCGTCTTCGATTGACTTAGTTATTAGTGTAAATATTTCATATTGATATGGTAATATATATTTATTTATACATTCTTTTATAGCATTATGACTAGGTTCTTCTTGGCGCATTAAATACATAACTCGTAAGTCAAATTTACACAAATCTTCTATTTCTCGTAATGAACTTCTAAATTGAGAAAAACAATATAAAATAGTTGCAACCAAATTATAAGGATTATATCCATATCTTCCTTTTTTCTTTTTTTCATTTTCTATTATTATTCCAATTCCACTTTTATTTAAAATTGATATAAATTTGTCAATTTTAGTAAATTCCTCATTACATTTGTTTGAGGATACTAGAAAAAGGAATCTTTTTGTGTTAAAATATTCCACGTGATACATCTTCTTTCGTCAATTAGATTGTATCACAAAAATGGCGTTAGAGGTTAATTCTTCTATCGCTTTTATTATTTTAAATAAAGAAAAAGAACTGAATGAAATTTATTTTATTTCATTACAGCCCCTTTATTTATTGTTATTTTTTAAGTAGTTAACATAATCGTGTGCTATTATAGAGACTACTGATGTTCTTTTTTTGAAATAATGCTTTAAATAGTCTTTTAGGGATAAGAACCCATATATATTTATATAGTGATGATAATAATTGTTATACATAATTTTAATTCTATTTAAATTTCTAATTATTATATTTTTACTAACTTTTTTATTTTTACCATATATTTGAGCAATTGGTGCATAATTTAATAACTCTGTGTAATATTTTTCTATGTATCTTATATATTGCTTCCTATCTGCTTTTTCTTTATAATTACTATTTTTAAAATATTCCATTAATTCTTTGTCTATATATACTATGTACCATTGCATTTTATAATACTCATATATTCTTATGGCATTAGCAATATATTTAGATTCTCTTTCATTTAAATCAAATATTTCTAACATATTGGCTATTTGTTGTGTACTTATTGGCTCGTCACTTAAATTAGTATTTATACTTTTACTTATTTCTTTTTCAAAGTATTTTTTGGTATTATTATTAAATTTATTAAATCTATACGAATGAGTTAGAATGTATTCTTTTAGATTATTTGTTGTGTTATATTCCTCTTTAATCAAGTAGTCGTCACTTATTTCAAGTCCTGCTAAAAAGTCACCTAAATATCCTGGCGCAACTATACATTCTTGATTTATTATTCCTTTTTTTATTAATTTATCTATTGCAAAATAATCCTGAATTACGGGTATAGCTTTTCCTCTTCCTAAGTAATCTATAATTTTTTTGTGTTCATTTTTATTATAATACATTTTTTGCATTTCTTTGTGTTTATATTCCACAAAATACAGTGGATATTTTAAATATTCTGCAACTTTTTTTGCTGTTTGATATTCTGGATTTTTCTTTTTATTTCCGTATGTATAACATATTACATTGTCATAGTTGTTTTTTCTTAGATGATAAGCAATTAATCTTGAATCGTAACCTCCACTTAAAGGTATTACGATTGTACGTTTATTAGCAAATGTTATTAATCTTTTTATTGCATTGTCGTACTTTTTATACATTTTTTTAAATATTAATTCTTCTTTTTCGTTTATATTATTTTCACATTTATAAGTAAAATATTTAATTTCTTGAACTTTATTATTATCTGTTATAATTGTAATTGTTGATGATGGTACTTGGTACACATTATTATATACTGTTTTATTATTACTACATGTACGTAGTGCTAATAGTTCTTCAATATTGTTTTCGTTGAATTTTAAATTATTGAAATTGTTAATGTCATCTGTTATTAAGGTATTTTCTTTATTTTTGCTATATAATATTGGAAAGCTTGCAATTATATCTGTTATTAAATAATATAAATTATCTTTTTTTATGACTATCGAGAATGCTCCATTTAAATTTTTTACTAATTTAAGTATTTCTTTTTCGTTTTTAGCTTCTTTTACTAAATTTAATAAGTCTTCTTCTCTTAGTAATTTGTTTTGATAATAAGCATAACCTATAACATAACTATCTTCATCACTATACCATTTGAATGCATTGTTATAGTTTAGTTTAATGTTAATATTTTTCATTATTTCAATACCCAAGCATTTGGAATATTTCTTCCTCCTGACCCTTCCTGTGTCGATGGTGTACTTACATAATCTCCTTCGGCGTACATAATCGATGAGTTTCCACCATCTAAATTACAAGCATTATAAGCTCCATATCTTAATAATAAATTTGCCATTTGTTTTATACTCATACCAACTATTCCGTTTGAATACTGTCTTCCATCGGATACTAGGAATAATACTATTCCATCTTTTCTTTGTGCAATCGCGGTTCTTTGAGCTTTTCCTAAGCCTCCGTCTCCTTTAAACTGTGCCATTTTACCATTTATTATTAAAAATGGTCCAAACTCTACCGCGTCTACCAGTCCATATCTATCTATAGCCGTTTGAGGTTCTTCTGTTGTAAGTATTAATATATTATCCTTATTAAATCCTACTATACCTCCGTTTTTACCTCCTACAGCTTCATTATCATAAATTATTTTCCCATCCATTATAACTGCTCCTGTTGGAATTTTTGTTCTATTTTTACCATATAGATATCCACTTGCATTTATAGCAATTATTGCATTATTTTCCTCTGCTATTTCATCTATTTTTTGTTTACCTTTATTTGATGAAGATACTAACTCTACACGTGATGGGTCATATATTACTGCTAAATAAGCTTTATATCCATCTTCTTCAATAGTTAATATTTTATATAAGTCATTCCCTTCATCTTTTTTTAATATTTGTTCTTCATAAATAGATGAATACGTTTCTTGTTCTTTAATATTACCTATTTGAATAACACTTGTATCAATTTCGTTTGTTAAGCCAATTATACCGTTTCTTTTTAAAACATTTTCTATCATATTATCAGTATAAAATGTTCTAGCTATATATTTATGAGTCATCGTGGACATCGCATTAGTAACTAAGAAATCTTTTACAAAAGTAAATGGCCCATAGAACAAAAATAATGTTATTATGGCTAATGTATCTATTATCATAAATGTAATTACCCATTTTTTAGTTTTTCTTTTCATGTTTACCTCCCAATTATATATGGACTATCATTTGTTCCTTCACCTGATAGTGCAATTAGATTACCATCTAAATATATTACTGGTCTTATTTTTTTTGTATCGTTTATTTTTGATGCATATAAATTATTATTTTCTTCTATTACGTATAATATATTATTCATATGGTCTTCTATTCCCAGTGATGTTAAGATATTGCTATGTGTATTTATGTATAAGTCTCCTATTTGGGGTAGACCAATGTATGTTTCAATTTTATTATTATATATTAATCTATAATCATATGTATCTGTTTTATATTTACCTATATAGAATGGCCCTTTAACTAAGTATTCTTTATTTTCTAAGATATTGTAATAGTCATTATTTAAATAATAAGCTATACTATCTTTATCTTTTATATCAAAAGTATTATTTTTTTTAGAAAAAATACTTTCTTTATCTATATCATCTTCTTCTATATAGTCTTCTAATATCACTTTAACTGATGTATCTTGTTTAGAAATAATTCTCCATATTTTATTACTATATTCTACATATTCTCCCACACCAACATTAATTAGTTTGTAATCTTTATATTCATCTATTAAATAAGGATTTTCTATAGTGCCATCTCCAGATGTTAATAATAATTCTCCATCTATTGTTATTACTGGTCTTATACCATAGTGATTAGTATTATATTTTTCTGTTTTATTTATACCTCCTTTATCGAATACGTAATATAATTTATTAGTATTATCAAAATCCATTAACCAAAAATACTCATTAATATTTAGGTATCCCTCATTAGCACCTGAGTTTAAATAGTCATTTAGACTTAGTAAAGTTAGTTTATATTCACTATTTTTAGTATTACATGTAATATTATCTATTTCTTCTATTTTATCTTCACAATAAATAGTATTTTTTAGGACTTCTTTATTATTTAAAGTATTATAAAATATTGAATAGGTATCTATATCATTTAAATAATTATTAATATATGATGTTTTATAGTTTGCTTCTTCACCATATGGGAGTAATGTTTGTATTTCTTCTGTTATTAATGTAATATTATTATTTTCATCTATTTTTACTATTCTCCATAATCTACCAGAATAATGGATATAGTTATTAGTAACTTGTCCTTTAAAATAATATTCATTTGTTAATTCATTTTTAACTAAAGGGCTTGTTATCCCACTTAACTTATCTTCTTCGCTTGTTAAATATGTTAATAGATGATTATATATAGATATTGGTTCTGATATTTGGGTATTGTTATCTGTGTTTTTATGTTCTAATCTATAATAATGTATAAATCTATATCCATATATAATAAATAGTATGATGATAAATAAGATACTTGTATATATAAATATTTTGTCTTGTTTTATTTTCTTTCTCATTTTACACCTACTTACTAAGCTCCAAAGTCATTTTGATAGCTAATTATACTGGTACTAATAATTCCATTCATATCTTTAAATTTATCTAATATATCTGTTTTTTCTTCTTTTATTTCTATTTCAAATGTTATTTCTGCTGTATCTTTGGTAATAGATTTACTTTTTAATTTATGTTTAGGTAACCTTTTAATTTTTTCCATTACTTGTTTATCAATATCTACTTGATACTTTATAATAAATAGATATTTTGTTTCTTTTTTAAAACCTATTGAATATGTTATAAAATACAATAGCCCTAAAGCTACTGTTGCCACTAGGGCTACCAAATATAGTCCTGCACCTGACATTATACCTATTGTTATAGACCAAAACATAAATGCAGTGTCTACTGGTTCTTTTACAGCTGTCCTAAAGCGAACGATTGATAAGGCTCCTACCATACCTAGTGATAATGAAAGGTTAGAATTGATTGTCCTTATTATTAATGCAGTAATCATACCTAATAGCATTAGGCATAATGCAAATGATTTTGAATATACAACTCCATTAAATGTTTTTTTGTATACATATATAATGAATAAACCTAAGATAAACGCAGTTATTAAAGATAGAGATACATCTACTACACTTATTTTCCCAGTAAATTCATTTAATACACTTTTTTTAATTATATCTGTAATTCCCATAATAAATACTCCTTTATTTTAAATTTCTACAGGTAGCAAATTTTGAATATGCTTCCCTATTTAGTGATACAGTTGATAATATAATCGCGATTGGCTCTGGTAGTATCTCGTTATATTTAACTTCTAAAATTAGATAATTATCATCAATAACACTTGTATATGTACTATCATTATCAAATAAACAATAATTATATACACCTGATTTTATTTGTTCATCAAATGTTATTCTTACTTCTGATATTGGATAGGTATATGCTAGTCTTTTATAGTCCACTATTACGGATGGAGAAAGATGTTTAACTTTCATATCTATAATAAATTTTTTTAAGATGTTATCTTTAGTTATATCTATATCATCTATATTACCACTTAATATTTTACTACAAATTTCTTTACTTAGCAAGACTGATTCTTTACTGGTCATATTATTATGTTTATATTTACATTCTAGTTTAATAAAGTTATCTTGCAGATTGTATATTCTAATACGATATTTTTTTCTATATAGAACTCCATCTTGTTTTTCATGATAAGCAGTGCTGTTTAAATCATCAAAGTATAAGCTTCTTATTAAATAGGTGTTATCTTCATTATATGAATTTTTATCTATATCAAGTAATAAAGATAATTTTTGTTTTAATATTTGTGCTGTTTGTTTACTAATTAAATATTTAATTTCATGTCTATATTTCATAATAAATCACCAAAGTATTCTTGCATTTGTGCATCTGTTAAGTTAAAGAATGATTTAGTTTGTTTAAGCATAATTGGTGTCCTTTTTTTTACATAGTTTTTTAATCTTTCTACATTAGATATCCAATTATCATAACTTATATTCCATCTTTCACAGTTGCGAGGCATTTCTTTTTTATATATTTCATATAATTCTTCTATTTTATTTAATAATTTTTCTTCTGTCCATATATTATTTAAATTATAAGATAGTCTTTCTACATATCTTGTTTTAAATTCTTCGTTTTTCATTAAGTTTCTTAGTAGAGTTGTTGGTACTTTTAGTCTACTCATTGGAGTTGTACTTGTTGAAAATTGATAATAGTTTTTAGTTACATTAAACATTGCCCAGTCTAAATCATAAAATATTGCTCGTAGTTTCCCATCAGATACATCTGGGTGTGAATAAAATCTGGCATTAACTATATCATTGTTTGTAGTATATGTTTCTGCAATCCAGAAATCTATTAAACTGTCTATATCAATTTTTGTTTTTATATATTCATAATTCTTTGTATCAGACATATTGTGAGTGCTAGTATAATTTACAATATCTTTATACCAAGTGGTACTTCCACATGTGACATTATAATCTATTCTTGTTATATTTACATTTTCTTTATCTACATTATAATGATTAGATATAAATTCTGATTCTATTTTTTCTCTAATATTATATATTCCCCAGTATTCTCCATTAATATATAGAATAATTGTTTTATATGCTTGAACATCTACAGTATCTAAATCTTCTAGGGTTGAGGTCATAAATATATCAGAAAAAGCTGCATATTCATAGTCAGTTGAAGCACTTCTTATAACTAATGTGTTAAATGATGAGAAGTCACGATTATCAAAAACTTGATAGTTTAATTTACTTGCTCCATATTTACTTCTAAATTTTAGTTTAAAGCTTTTTTTAGGTAGTCCTCTGGTAGTACCTCCAAATAATTGAAATCCACATGAAATGTTAAAACTCCCATCTTCCTCAAAAAGCTCTGCATTCGCAGGTACTTCTAAGTCATTATCCCAAGAGGAATTATGTACTTTGTTAAAATCGCTTTTGTTTAATGATATGGACATTACTGGTACTGTATGATTTTCATTTATTATATAAGAGGATGTTTTTATTTCACTAGGAAGTTTATCTTCTTCATAACTTATTGCTTTTAATACTGTTGTCTTTGTAAGAAAAAGAGGACTTGTATATTTTTTAGATGTTTTATTTGGATTACTACCATCTAATGTATAATATATTGTCCCATTTCCTGTTAATTCTACACTAATTTGTTCAACATTATTATATATACCTGGAGTAACGCTCACTTCTGGAGCGTATGCTATTGAATTTACTCCTTTTGCATTATTTTTCTTAGGAGTTGGAGTAGAAAAATAACATATTCCTTTATCTTCACATTTGCCTATACTATAATCTAATGGTACATTTGATACAAATATTGAATCTATTATTTTATTTTCTTTTACTAGATATATACTTTCTATTTCAGATATTTTAAAATTTGTATGGTTATAAGTGTTATTTGATAGATTAGTATCTCCTGATGCCATTAAGATATAATATTCTCCTGGTTTTAGATTGACATCTGGTAAATTATACATATCTTTTATACTTTCTTTGGTAGTTAGATAATAATTTTTTAAATTTATTGTACTTTTACTAGTGTTTTTTATCTCTATCCAGTCATAATAACTGCCTCCGTTTTGAGGTAAATAGGAATTATTTTCATTCATAACTTCGTTTATAACTAAATCATTATTAGTATTATTTATAGTTTCGTTATATTTTTTTATTCCTGTTTTATCGTTTGCATATCCTGGAGTAATATTACTTCCTTGATAGAAGGTATCATTTTCTTTTATATAAGCAAATCCATTAGGTAAATCTTCATATTCTATTATATCTACTATTTTGTTTTTGTTTGATAGTATTACTTGACCTTTCTTTTCTAACAATTTAAATGATGTGTAGTTATCTTGACTACTATTTGTACCTGTATAAAAGAGGTATATTTCTCCTTTTTTTAAAGATATATCTGGCAAATTATATTTATATGGTGTATTAATATCGTTAGATAAACTATATGTTTTTAAATTAACTGTATCATTAGAAGTATTAATAATTTCAATATATCCTGGGAAATCTCCTTCTTCGGTCATAAAATTACCTTTATTTCTTGGTAATATTTCATTAATTTTTATTGTATTTTCTTCTTCATATAAACTATTTATATATTCATTACTACCTTCTTGGGTATTAGGATATCCAGGTGTTGGGGTTTTAGAAGTATATAGATTACCATTTAAATCTCTTGCTATTGTTTCGTTTTTATCAAGTGGTGTTACATCAATTGCATCTAGTACTTTGCCATTTGATTTCGTAAGTACTATAGTTTCTCCTCCGTTGGAACTTAATTTAAAGTTTGCATATAATCCTTCTTTATTTTCTCCTGTTAAATATACTATTAGGTATGATTTAGATTTAATTGTAGTGTCAGGGAACAACCATTTAATTTTGGTTTCATCATCAGACAAACCATAGTTTTTTAAGTTTATATCATGACTAGAACCATTATATAGTTCTATCCAATCATATAAATTACCTTCTTTATCTGCATATGCACCTTTATTTGAAGACATCACTTCATTTATTATAAGTTTGTCAATATTTGGTTCTCCAGATGATGCATTTTCTTTTTCTTCTAACTTTTTACTTGTATTTTTATCTGCTAAAATTCCTATAGTTATACCTAGTATTACTAATATTAGACATATTATAATAAATTTTCTATTTTGGTATAAAAATTTTCTATTCATAGGGTACTCCTTTAACTTTTTATTCTTACTTTATTATGGTACCATAATATGTCATTTTTTTCAAGGTTAATATATGGCATTTCAGTAAAAAAGACTAAAGTAATTTTTTTATACTCAAGTCTTTTTTTCTTAATTTAACTATTTTGTGATAGTGGAAGTTCTAAATCATTAATTACACTATTTTCAGTATTTGTATTAGGTGATGAAGTTGATATTGCTGATGTATTTTCAATTTTTTCATTTACTATATTGGTTAAATGAGTTATAAAATCATTTTGCTCTTCGTCCATCAAACCATAGTAAAACAGTTTATCTATGTCACTATGATTAAATAACATAGCGGTTTTGGAATCCATTACTCCCTCTGGAAATAAACATCCACTGTAGTCATAAGTTATTTCGTTACCATTAGCTAAAACAGTTGGATAATATCCTATAACCATCACTCTTTTATTTGCCTCTTTTAACAAAACTACTGACCCAATTGATAATAATTTTTTATTCATTTTACTAAAATCCTTTCTATCTTGTTTTATTCTTACTCATTTGTGCTATTTCTGTTTCTAAATTATAATCTATTTTATTTACATCTTTATTATCTATAATCCATTGTTTCCAAAATTCAAATCTTTTTAAATCAAAATTAAATAATAAATTTGAAGATAAATTATTCAATACTTTCGTTGCTAGTGGATAAATTAATCTGTTTTTCTCTACTAATTTTTTCATTACGTTAGGAGTCATATATATGCCAAATGGTGGCTCATCATCCGAAAAATATGGACAAGCTACATAAACTCTTTCTCCAAAACTCAATATTGAAAAATCTAATGAACTATATATTTCTCTTACCATTTCTTGGTCAAAATATGGCTGCATTTTTTGATAAAATTTTTTCTTGTCTGACTCTTTTTGTTGATAAAATAATTCTTTATTCATTTTTTTCTCTCCTTTAATCTATTAATTTTGTGTGTTATTTTGGCTATTTTTATTTAACATACTATCTAAAAAATTTATATATCTTTTGTGTTCATCATCACAATATCCTATAGCATATATTGTACTTATATCTTTATGATCAAATAACAAATTTTTATCTGAGGATTGTATACCTTCTGGATAAAGGCATCCTATATAATCCCATATTTTGTCTTGATTTTCATTAGCCTTAATTGCAAAACCAGTAATCATAATCCTTTTTTTTGCATTTTTAATCAAAACCACACTCCCTAAGGGTAAGTATTTTTTATATTTATCATTCATATTTATTTTCCCTTTCATTTACTATCTTAATATTAACACCCTGGATTAATTATATTAAATTATATATGTTTTGAATTATCCAGTCCATATTATATTAATATTTTTATAAAATTGTATTTAATTAAAGATTTAATTATCTTCATAAATAATTTCATCATATGCCCATTCTATTGCTTTACTACTAACTTTAGTTGCATATTTGTTAACGATACCACTATCAAGTATGTCGATAAGCACGTTAGATTCATGCTTTGTAGCCATCGTTATGTTCACCGTAGTTGCTGATTCATAAGTTGCGGACCCTATGTCTTCGGATAGCTTATCCATTCCCAGTTCTTCCATCATTTGCTTTGTTTCATTTGTATCTAATTGCATTTCTTCTGTTTTCGCTATATTTGTTTTTACTTGTTCTGTTGCTTTATCTACTAGAGGATTAACGATAGTTGTATTAACTGTTGTAACAACCCCAGCTTTAATAGCTTCTGATGTTGCAGCACTAAAATCAAATTCACCATCCAATGATATACTAGCATATTCTTTTAAATATTCCTTACCCATTGATGTTCCTACTTTAGTAACTAAGCCTGATGTTCTTGGACTGCTTATACCCAATCTATTATCAATTGCATCGGAAAGAGCTTTTGAGCCTTCGCCGTATGTTAAATATGTAGCTCCAACCTCTATTGCACCTAATGCCATTCCATAGCTAGATGCTGTATCAAAATCATATCCTTTATTAAGTGCTCCTTCAGTCCCTTTGCCAATAGCTCTTAATCCATTTGTCGCGCATTTCATCGCTACTCCACCTGGCAAATATAATATTGCAATTGTTCCTGTTGTTTCTCCTATCCATTCACCCACTGAATGCCAATTAGAATATGCAGATACACTATTTAAATGTGCTGATGCTATTAAATCATAAGTTTCTTCTGCATAATTTACTGACACAAAATCTTCTGCCCATGTAGCAGTAGGTATGAAGGGCCTATCTAATAATCTTCCTAATACCGTTACTATACCGTCAGTTATTTCTTCAAATATGTGCAAAACACCACAACCAGTACTAGCTCCCAAAGTTTTTGTATTTTCTACGATCTTTGAGAAAGTGTTCATATTATACCAATTTATTTCATCTTCTGTTGCAATACCCATTTTCATTTTTTGATTTATTATTTTTTCTTCTACGTCTTTTGCGGAAGTGTGAATATCATACATTTCAATGTCTTTCTCTGTTGCATTACCCAATTTTATGTCAATTTCTATTTTCGGCCAATTACAGTTAAGTTCTTTATCTTGCTCTTGTATTATATATAATTTATTTAATGTTATATTATCTTTTAAATCGTTTAATCGTTCTTTTTCTTCATTTGTTAAATTACCTTTAAAGTTATAGTAATCAATTTCATACTCTAATAATTGGTTTTCTTCCACATAATAGGAATATGTTCCTGGAGTTTTATCAGATAAAATACTTCTTTGAGTCATTATGCTTAGCTGTATTGATGTATATTTATCTATTTGCTTTATTTGTTCAGCCTTTTCATCATCTGTTAAATTAGTAGATAAATTTATTAAATTTTTTTCACATTTTGCTTTTTTTTCTAAATCTTGCCTCTTAAAATGATAATCTCCATTTGATTTATATGTTGCCATTCTATCTTCTATACGATACAATTCTGCTAAATTCCTTCGGACTTCTAATTCTTGTTTCATCTCATCATTTAACATCCCTGATTTTTCATATTTTTCTAACATATCCATGAGAATTTGGTTGTATTCTCTAGCATACGCATCCATTTGAATACTATATTGCATTTTTTCTGCTTCTGTCATATTAGTATCAATTGTTGAATTTTCTGTAAATTCTTGCAATAATGTCATATATTCACTAGAAAATTTTTCATTTTCCATTAGGCTTGATTTAGCTGCATCAACTTTAGTTATTAAATCTTTTATGTCATTGTAACACTTATAAATTAATTCATTTATACCATCTTCTGATGCTAAATTTTCCGCTACTTCCCCTATACATCTATGTATTAACGTATTAGCACAAGAAAGCTTATTATAAGCACTGAGGAATAGTCTTGCTTCAGTTTTAAACATAATGTTAACTCCTTTTTTTAAAATCTAATCCTAATTAAGGAAGATATTTTTTCAGTGCGGATTCTATTTTGTAATTTTGATATTTTTTCATTATAACTGTTAATCTTATTAGATGCGATATCAATAAAATTATCTGTGGATGTTGCACATTTGTTAAATAGCCCCGCCTGAAGAGGAACATCATTTAAAACATGCCCACCATTTTTAAAATCTAATTTTGCTTCGTTTAAATATGACTGACATTCTTTTATTTTTGAAATTAAATTATTAAGATAATTTATTTTTGTATTGTAATCTGAAATTTTTTTTTCTAATCGTGCTACTTCTGCTTCAGTTAGTTTGTCCATAAATATTCCTCCACTTAATTCTAAAACAAGATGATATTTAAATCATCTTGTTAAAATAAACACTATAATAATTGTTTTTTATTTTCAGCAACTATATTTAAATTATCTCTAACTTTAGTTATTTGGCTCTTATAATCAGCTACATTATTATTGAAATTTTCAAATGTTGATATTACTTCTGCTCTATTAGAACCATCTAACCAATTATTTAGTAAATTATTTTTTGATTCATTTAATGTATTTACAAAATTTTCAAATGTTGTTGGAAAATTTGTAAATGCTTCTGCATCCGCTATTATTGCTGGATCAGTCCAACTTTCTACAGTTTCAGTAGGTACAGCTATAACTGAATCAACATTAAGTGTTACTGCTAATTCATTCCCAATTGTACAAGTTCCTCCACTTGCTACAATATGTTTTTGTAATGGAAGTACTTCGTTGTTATTAACACTAACTATAATTTTTTGTAAATTTTTAACTAAGTCTGTTACTGCAGTATATACTTTAGATAAATCAGTTAAATTTGCAACTGCGTCAGACCCTTTCCAATGACTTTTTAAGTTTTCTATAGTTTGAGAAAAACTAGTAATTAAATCTTTCCCTGTTGTATTTGTTACATTAAACATTTCTTCTGCTTGAGTTCCAACTGTATTTGGATTTACGCAATGTATTGCCATAGTTAACCACTCTCCCTTACTCTATATGACAATTTTTATGAAACACCATTTTGGAGTATCATTATCTTAATTATAATACACCAAGTTGGTGTTCGTCAAGACAAAATTATGCTAAAAGTGATATTTTTGTCTTGGGTGATTAAATTATGATTGGAAAAACTTTAAAATATATGCGTGTTAAAAAAGGATTAAATCAAAAAGAATTAGGAAAATTAATAAATTTAAATCAACAAAGTTTATCTAGGTATGAAAAAAATCAAAGGATTATCTCCTTTGATATGATAGAAAAAATAGCAAACAGCTGTGGGTACCAAATATATTTTGAAAATGATAATGAAAGATTTCAAATAAAAGATATTGAAAGAAAAATTGATTGATTAATAATAAATCCAAAAATATTTTATTACCTATTTATAATTACATTTTTTCTACTATTTTAATAAATTTAACTTGTCCATTTTCTACTATATATCCATAGTTATTACCTATAATAGTATAGTAATCTTGAGTTACTTTGGTAGGTTTAATTAAGTATTGTTCTGCAAATCCATCTCCTACCCATAAACCAGAACTTGGATTTATTGATGCTTTATACCATGATTCAAATTCATAAGGTTTAAATCCTGATGGTATATCTATAAATATAAAATGTACTTTTAATGTTTCTTTTGATTTATTTAAAATATTAATAAATATATCTTTATCTTTATTAGATAATGTACTTATAAATTTATCAAAGCCAATAATAACACACATTATGTCTTCTATATTTTTTATAGCTCTAATATTATTGTTATTATTTTTTAATACTTCATCTACATTATTAACAAATTTATTTACATTATTTAGCATTTCTGTATAATTATTATTTAAATATTTTATTTTCTTAAAATCACTATTTTCATATATATATTTAGCATCCATTACAAGGGTATTTGTATTACTATTATCTAAAATACGTAAGAATTTATCTATAAATGATATATTTTCATCTAATTCTCTAAAACTAATTAGATAACTTAATTCATCTTTCAATTTTATACTAGCTACACCTAAAGTCTTTTTTATCATACCAACAGGTATGAAATTTAATCCTATTTCTCCTTTAGCTATATGCTTAAATTCTACTTCTTTAGGTAGTACTGGTATTGGTTTCATCTTTGTTTTGTAGGTCATAAATGTTTTTATTGAAGTAGCTAGAATATTTTTATATAACTCATCTTTATCAAATGCATAAGCAGTTTGAAATTCTAATACTCTATCTTTCTTAAATAAACCTCTACCATATAGTTTAGATGGTACTATACCATTAGTATTTCCATATATACTTCTATAATCAAATTCATTGTTAAGTTGTAGGGAGTATATTGTTTTAAATGTTTGTAATAATTTACTCTTTACTCCGTTTATAGAACTAACTGTAAGTATAAAGTATATACCAAACTTATTAGCTTCACGGGTTAATTCATATAGTTTTTCTGATTCATTATTATAAAGCTCTGAGAATACATCAAATTGATTTATAATTATTACAAGATTAGGTATTTTTTGTTCTGATTTAGATATAAAGTCTTTATAATTACCATTAAATTGTAAGAATTTTTTTCTTCTAAAATCTATTTCGGTTTTAATATACTTAAATAAGTTTTCTAATTTTTCATCTTCTCCAGAATGTACTATATCTCCTACATGTGAACTATCAATAAAATTATTTAATACTTCTGTACCAAAATCTAGTATATAAATACCTAATTCTTCTGGTGTATATGTGGTTATTAATGAATAAATTAAAGTTGTTAGAAACAGTTCTTTACCACTTCCACTTGCTCCATAAAGTAAGAAGTTTCCTTCGTTGCTAAGCGGAACAGTAAGTATATTTTGTTGTTGTTTGTGTGGTTCATCATATTCACCAACTATTGGATTTAAAACAAAGTTTTCTTTTTGATAATTATACTTTGCTTTTAATTTATCAACATAAATTGTTTTTGGAATACTCCCTAACCATAGTGGGGTTATTTTTAATTTTTGGGTTTTTGATGTTTCTATTATGTAATTAAGTATATTAGGAAGTTCTTCTCCTTTATGTACAAATTGTGTATTATTTTTTTCTATATTAGATTTTTTTATTATAGCCCCTATATCATCTACAAAATCTATTGTAGAATCTACTAAAGTTATTTTTTTATCGCTTTCATAATAAGGCATACCTGCATAAGCACTTTGTCCTAATGCAAAGAATTCATTATAACCTACTTGTAAATAGAATCTTCCTGTATCTTTTAGCATTACTGCCTCTGGACGTTTTAACATATCGTTTGAATCTGTTTTATCTTGTACTTTTAAGCATATTCTAAATTTAGAGTTAGACCAAATTTGGTCATCAACTACACCACTTGGTTTTTGAGTTGCTAGTATGAGGTGTACCCCCAAGGAACGGCCTATACGTGCTGTTGAAATTAATTCATCCATAAACTCTGGTTGTTGGCTTTTAAGTTCTGCAAACTCATCACTTATTATAAATAAATGACTCATTGGCTCATCTAGTTTACCTGCTCTATAAAGTTCTTGATATTTATAAATATCCATACTGCTTTCATTTAATTTTTCACGGGCTTGTTTAAACATGGTCTGTCTTCTTTTAAGTTCACTATTAATACTAGCTAAACTTCTTTTTATTTCAACTACATCCAAATTAGTAAGAGTCCCTACTACGTGTGGAAGTTTTACGCCTGTTTCTCTATTATCAAATGTAAGAGCAAGTCCACCCCCTTTATAATCTATAAGTACAAATTGTACTTCTTCTGGACTATAATTTACCGCCATGGAAAGTATATAAGTTATTATCCACTCTGATTTACCACTTCCTGTCATACCAGCAACAAGTCCATGTGGTCCATGTGCTTTTTCGTGTAAATCAAGTTTAAATAATTCTCCTTGTTCATCTATTCCTACAGGAGCTTCTAATGATTTTGTTATATTATTTTCTTTCCATCTATTAATTATATTTAATTGATTAACATTTCCTACATCAAACATTTCTAAAAAACCATATTTTTTAGGAAGTACAAATTTACCACTATTAATATCCATAGGTATATTACTTATTTTTGTAATGCAGTTATTTAATGAAAAGTTTACTATATCAGGTTTAAATGCAATTTGATTATCTGATGACATTTGATTAGTAAATATACCACTTAATCCATAAGCTGCATTTATAAACATACTACACTCATTAGGGATAGTATTAAGTTTATTATCACTCATTATTATACTATAACCTAAATTAACTTGACTTTTTAATATTTCACTAATAAAAGAATTACTTTTTAATGTTGAAATATCATCTGTTATTATTAGGTAATATGGAATAAACTGTATTTTTTCACCATTTTCACTGCTTGTTTCTTTTCTATAGTTATATTCTTCCATTAACAGTCTTGTTATTTTATTTATATCATCTTTATTTGTTCCAAAATACCTAGTACTTTTTTCATTATCCCATATAAATGGTATACTTTTATATTTTTCCCAATATTTTTTGTTTTTTTCATTGGTTAAAATAATAATTCTTAACATGTCATATCCATGATAAGCCATTACTTGCAATAACAAATTATCAAAGAAATTATTCACCATATTTTTTTCACCTATTATAGCAACTTTATTATTATTTCTAAAATTTAGTGTTATAGGTACATTTTCTATTTCTTTATTATCTTTTGCTATTTCAGTAATTAAGTTCTTTAAATCATCTTCTTCCATAGTAAAATGTTCTTCTGGATATTTTATTTCTATGTCAGGAATTTTATTTCCCAAACCTAATCTAAGTTCTAAAAAATCTGTATGTTCTAATTTCCTTTCCCATAAATTACGTGATTTATTTAAAATAACATCTCTTACATTTTCTATAGGTAAATTATTCTCAGATAGTACTGCTTTTTGGTAATTAACCTCTTTCATTATTTCTTGATGTTTACTATCAATATATTTTTTATATTTTTTTACTCTTGCTTTTTCTTTTTTTATTTTTTTTCTTTTATTATAAAACTTTTGAGCTAATGGGAAAACTATCATAGCAATTAACATACAAACTGTCATAAGTATTGATGAAAATTGTTCTTTTAGAGTACTTTCACCACTTAATACTTTTTGAAGAGCCATAACTCCTGTTACCATACTCATCATACCCATAGTAAGCATAGGTGCTATGGTAAATATTAAAGGCATATCTTCTTGTTTTTCTTTTTGGGTAGGAGGGTCTAAATTAAATATTTTTCTCTCTATTTGTCTTTTAAATCTTGGTGGTCTTTGAAAATATTGTGATTTATCAAAGAATAATACTTCTTTATCTATATATTCTTTATAATCTGTAATAGGATTTTCTTTAACTATTCTTTGGCTTAATTTTTCTGTATTGAATGTAATATCATTGTTATTATTACTTATTAATAATAATGAGCCAAAATAATATATGAATAATCCACAAATAAAAATTGAATCACCTAATTGTAAATACATTTCATTTGATAATATATTATTAATAAATAATTTATTATCTTGATTTAAATTTTTTATTAATATTCCACCGTTATCTTGATTATAAGTAATATTTATTTGTTGTTTTGAAAATAGATTATTATTAACATTTATATCACAAGTATTATCACTACCAATTATTATGCTGTTGTTTTTTGTCCAATCAATAATTAAATTTTCAAAATTTTCACAACTAGGTAGTATATATAATATATATTTTTCTTTAGTATTTAGGTTAATTATATAATAAATATTATTTATCTTTAATATTTCTGATTCTTTAAATTCAACTCCATTTAAATCATTATTTATAAAATTAGTACTTATTTTTATATCTGCATTACTTTTTAATACCCAATTATTTTCTTCTTCTACAACGTTTAGCAAGTTTTTTGAATTACTATCTAGTATCCAATAATTACCTGATGTTTGTTCCGGTAATGTGGTAACACTTATATTATTAACACTTTCTACTATTACTTTCATACTATCACCTATACTAAAGCCAAAAGTGTACCATTTTTTATTCCAGAATTTATTATTTCAACATTATAATCATAAAATACACCCTCAATAACATTCAACAAAGATAATTTATTATTTATCGCAAAACATCCTGTCATTTCATTTATTGCTTTATTTAAAATAACAATAACTTCTCCTACTGTTTTGTTAACTGGTATAAATATATTATATTGTTTACCAACACTTGGAACAATTAATTCAACATTAACTTTATTCCCTTTCATATAATCACTCTACCTTATGATAATAGTATATTATAAATATTTTAATTTTGCAATAACGAATGTAAGAAAAATAAATAATAAATTAGCTAACTTTTAATTAAAAAAATAAGGATAATCTTTTTTCGATTTCCTTATTTATTAAATTTACTTAACGTATGGTATTAATGCCATAAATCTAGCTCTTTTTACTTGCATTGCAACATATCTTTGATGTTTTGCACAAGTACCAGTTACTCTTCTTGGTAATATTTTACCTGTTTCTAAATTTATATATTTGCTTATAATATTAACATCTTTATAATCTACTGTTTTACCAGCACACATATGACATATTTTTTTTCTTTTTCTACTATGAAATTCCGCCATGGCTATCCTCCTTTTTTAGAAAGGTAAATCGTCGTCGCTTAAGTCTATTGATTGACCAAAATTTTCAAATGGGTCTTTTGTTACATCCATAGTGTTTTGACTATTTACTGTTGTATTATTTATTGGCGTATCTACATTATTATATCCACTTGGTGCATCTATATTATCAAACGGATTAGGAGTACTATAATTATTAGTAGTACTACTTCCTTTTGATTCTAAAAATTGAACACTTAAAGCAACAACTTCTGTTACATATACTTTTTTACCTTCGCTATTATCATAATTTCTTGTTTGTATGCGGCCATCTACCGCGATTAAGCGACCTTTAGTTAGGTATTTGGCTACATTTTCTGCTTGTTTATCCCAAATTACTACATTAATAAAATCTGCTTCCCTCTCACCATTTTGATTGGTAAAACTTCTATTTACTGCTAGAGTTATTTGAGTAACAGCTCTGTTTGACCCTGTATATCTTAATTCTGGGTCTTTTGTTAATCTTCCGATTAGTATTACTTTGTTCATATAACACTCCTATTTATCTAAGTTAATTATTAAATGACGAATTATATTTTCGTTGATTTTAGATATACGGTCAAATTCTTTAACAGCTTTATCATCATTTGTTTCAATATTATATAAATAATAATATCCTGATTTAAACTTATTTATTTCATAAGCTAGTTGTTTTTGACCTAATTCTTTAGATAAAGTAATAGTCGCCTTATTATCAGTGAATATTTTTTCTAAATCAGTTACTACTTTTTTTAGTGTTTCACTTTCTAAATTTGGTTGTACTATAAACATTATTTCATATTTTTTCATACTTTTACACCTCCTTTTGGTCTATCGGCCCTATATTATGGGCAAGGAGCTTTCGCTCAGGAAATATTATAACAAACTTTTATTGAGAAGTAAATTATTTTTTTATAAATTTCATATTATTTTATGATTAATTTTTAGTATTTAGAAGAAAAGATGGTTTATTTGCTTACATTAAATCTAAAGTAACAAATGTCACCATCTTGCATTTTATATTCTTTGCCTTCTAATCTCATTTTTCCTGCTTCTTTTACAGATTTTTCTGTACCATATTTAACTAAGTCTTCATAACTCATTATTTCCGCTTTTATAAAACCTTTTTGAAAATCTGTATGTATTATTCCTGCACATGTAGGCGCGTTAGAGCCTTTTTTGAATGTCCATGCACGGCATTCATCAGCACCTGCGGTAAAGAATGTTGCCAATCCTAGCAGAGAGTATGTTTTTTTTACTAGTTGGTCTAGCCCACTTTCTTCTATTCCTAATTCTTCTAAGAATAAGGTTTTTTCATCATCTGGTAATTCTGATAATTCACTTTCAATTTTAGCACATATCATTACGGCTTCACTGTTATCATTGTTTGCATATTCTTTTAATTTATCAACATAAATATTTCCATGATTATTTATATCTATTTCTTTTACATTGGCTACATATATTATTGGTTTTTCTGTAATTAAATTAAAAGTGGATATAATTTTAATTTCTTCTTCTGTTAGATTTAATTTTCTTACTGGAATGTTTTTTTCAAGTGAAGATTTTATTTTTTCTAATAATTCTAATTCTTTTATTTCTTCTTTGTTGTTAGTCATTTTAGCTTTTTTTCCTATTTTATTAATTCTATTTTGAACTATCTCTAAATCAGATAAAATTAGTTCTACATTGATTACTTCTATATCCCTTATTGGGTCTACATTACCATCAACATGAATAATATTTTCATCATCAAAACATCTTACTACTTCTACAATAGCATCTACTTCTCTTATGTGAGATAGAAATTTATTACCTAATCCTTCCCCGTTAGATGCCCCTTTTACAAGACCTGCTATATCAGTAAATTCAAAGGAAGTTGGTACTGTTTTTTCTGGATTATATATACTTACTAAAGTTTCTAATCTTTTATCTGGTACTATTACAATTCCTACATTTTGGTCTATGGTTGCAAAGGGGTAATTTGCCGCTAAGATATTTTTTTTAGTAATTGCATTAAATAATGTGGATTTGCCTACGTTTGGTAGCCCTATAATACCTGCAGTTAAACTCATGTTATCACTTCTTTCTTTTAAATATTATATTGTTGGATTTATTCCTGGACCTATAGGTAATCCTATTATGTAAAATCCTAATATGATTAATAACCATAAAATAGTAAATGCTATGGCATATGGTGTCATTAGAGATATAGCATCAGTTAAAGTTATTGTTTCTTCTTGTTTTTGATTATATATTTGTAAAAATCCTATCAATAGTACAAAGTATGTAAATAATGGGGTTATGCCTTTTACCGATGAGTCAGCCGCTCTAAATACGGCAGTTGCAAATTCTGGTGTCATAGAACTAGACATAAACATTGGTACTAATACCGGGGATAGAATCGCCCATTTTGTTGAAGATACTGGTACAAATATAGATGATATTATAATGACTATAAAGCTTACTATAATTAAGATAATTCCAGTTAATTCAAAATTACTAATAGCTTCTGTTAGAGAGGCTATTATGAAGATACCAATGTTGCTTTTTTTAAATATTGATATTAATTGTGCATAGAAAAATATTAATACAAGTATTGAAGATATGTTTGTTAAATAATAACTCATGCCATCTACAAAGTCTTTGTTATTCTTAATAGTTTTTACTCTAATACCATATATTAAACCCGCTATCATGAGATAGGCACTAGTTATAAATACTATTCCTTGATTAAAATATGAATTATTTCCAAATAATTGATCTATATATAAATCATCTTTTAGATATAGAAATAATCCTGAGAATGGTAATCCTGGGATAATGCAATATATAGTTATTACAAGTAATATTAATAAAGATATTAATGCTAGGGTCAAACCTTTTTTTTCTTTTGGTGTTATTGCTTCTTCTATTTCTTCTTCAGAAGTATATTTTCCTAGTTTAGGTATAATATATTTTTCTGTTATATGCATACCTACATATGCTATTAATATTGTACTTATTATCATTAAATATAGATTACCAGTTAAGCTTACTTTGTAGTTAGCATCAAGTATTAATGTAGAACTTGATGTGTATGTTGTTAATATACTATCTAAACCATTTATTACTATGTTAGCACCATATCCAAATGTAATTCCTGAAAATGCTGCACAGATACCCGCGGAGGGATGTCGTTTTAGTGTAATAAATAGGATTGCACTTAATGGGATTAAAATTACATAAGCCATTTCGTAAAACATAGATGTTATTATTCCTAATAAGACTATTAAAAAAGTAATAAATTTTCTGGATACATTCTTTTTAATTAGTTTAAATAATGTTGTTAGAAATCCTGATTTATATGCTACTCCAACTCCTAATAAGCCAACTATTAATGTTCCTAATGGAGCAAAATTAATAAAGTTAGATATCATATTACTTACCATGTATTGTATACCAGTTCTATTAAATATAGAGTCTATTTCTACTAGTTGGCTTTCCATTTTACCAGTAATAGGATTTACATGATAATAACTTGTTTGAAGTCCTAAAGCATCTCCTATACCACTTACTATTACTACGATTGCAATTAATATTAAGCACATTAATATAGGATGAATTTTAGTTTTATTTCTTTTTTTCATAATTTTACCACCTTTTTTAATTTCTTATTAAACTCTATTCTAGGTAACATTACACATCTTTGACATTCAATACATTTGATTTTAATATCGATTCCTAGGCGAATTATTTCCCATTCATTTGTGCCACATGGATGAGTTTTTTTCATGATAACTATGCTACCAAGTTTATATTCTTTATCCATTATATTTATTCCTCCTAATACTTTTTTTGCAAGTTAATAAGATTATAGCATTAATAATTTATTTTGTAAATATTTTGTTATTTATCAGATGGAGGATAGGTCCATATATTTAGTCTCCCTTTTGCTTTCATTTTCTTTTGTACTTAGTACTTTAATATTTATTAATCTCCTTTTATATATTAATATAATTTATTTTTTTAATAATAGATTTTTATTACGTTTTATGATAATATTATAATAGGTGGTAGGTATGTTAGGTGATACAGTTATTCATGGGGTAGAAGAGTTTAACAATTTACTTAATAAGGATATTTTTATTAGTAAGAAGTTAGTAGATAAAATTTTAGATAAGTATAGTGATGTATTTAAATATGTTATTAAATATAGAGGTATTGTTGATGATTTTATATGTGATTATGTTATTAATATATTAAATAATGGTTATAATTTGGTTAAAGAACATAATAATATTTATTTGGATAGACATTTAAAGGAAGATAGAGAATATTTTGATAATATGTTTAAGGGGATTGATGATAGTATTGTTTTAGATGATGAGCAGAGAAAGGCTATTTTATGTGATGAAGATTATTCTTTGATAGTTGCTGGGGCTGGTTCTGGTAAGACTACTACTATGGCGGCTAAAGTAAAATATTTAATTGATAGGGGAGGGATTTCACCTGATAAGATTATTCTACTTGCTTTTACTAATAAGGCTAAGGAAGAATTAGAGCAAAGAATTAATGGGCAATTTAATTTAGGAGTAGAAGTTCTTACTTTTCATAAGTTAGGTATGAAATTTATTAGGAAGATATTTGATGAGGGAGTTAGAAATGTAGGGGATGGGGTTGTTAGAGAGGTACTTGTTAGTTATATTAAAGATGTAGTATTTAAAGATAAAGATAAGTTAAGAGAGTTTATGGGGGCTTTTTCTAAGTATGTTTATTTTGGTACTGAGGTATTTAATTTTGATAATTTTGATGATTATTTTAAAGATTTTGTTGATAGGAAATATAAGTTATATGAAAATGATTTATGGGATTATAATAAGAGTGTTATAGATATTAGAAAAGAGAATAATTTTACTATTAAGGGAGAGTATGTTAAATCTAGTTTTGAGGTAGATATTGCTAATTATTTATATATTAATGGATATGATTATAAATATGAAGAGTTATATTATTATACAGTTGGGGATACTAGAAGTTATGCTCCAGATTTTACAATACATGATAATTTTAGGAAGTTATATATTGAATATTATGGAATGGCTAAATTTGTTGATGGTAAGTTAGATAGTGAGGATGAATATAATAAAAATATATTAAGGAAAAGAGATATACATAATAAGTATCATACTAATTTAATTGAATTATATTATAGTAATAATTCTAAGGGAGATTATTTAACGTATCTAAATAGTGAGTTAAATAGATTTAAGTTTAAGAGCAAGAAAAGAACCGATAAGGAGATATTTTATACTCTTTGGTATACTAATTATGAATATCATATATTTAAGTTTATAAATTTAGTTAGTGTATTTATTTCTAGGTTTAAAGATTTAGGGTATGAAGAAGATGATTTTGATAGTTTTATAGATAAATGTGAGGATAATAATATTAAAAGACAGCTTGTATTTATTAAAGATATTTTTATTTATTATCAAAATTATTTACATAGGAATAGATTGATTGATTTTCCTGATATGATTAATTATGCTTATAAAGGAATGAAAAGAGTACTTCTTAAAGATAAAACTTTAAGTTATGATTATTTGATTATTGATGAATATCAAGATATTTCTTTTAGAAGATATAATTTTGCTAAGAGGTTATCTTATTTGTTTGGTGCTAAGATTGTTGCAGTTGGAGATGATTGGCAAGCAATATTTGGGTTTTCTGGTAGTGATGTTTCTGTCTTTACTAATTTTTATGAGCTTATGGGATATGCTGATATTATAAAGATTACTAAGACTTATCGTAATAGTCAGGAATTATTAGATGTAGCTTCTTTGTTTGTTCTTAAAAATACTAATCAAATAAAAAAGGATTTAACTTCTTTAAAACATTTAGATAATCCAGTTAATATAGTTTATTATAATTATGATAGTTGTTATGGTAGAAGTTATGCTGTTAGAAAGATAGTTAAAGATATATATAGTAATGATAATAAAGCTAGGATATTACTTCTTGGTAGATATAATGATGATATTAATGAGTTATTAAGTTCTTTTCTGTTTATTAAAGGGAAAGAAGATAAAATTATATGTAAAGATGAAGTTGATGCAAGTATTAATTTTATGACTATACATGAATCTAAAGGTTTGGGGTATGATTATGTTATTATTTTAAATGCTCTTAATGAGAGGAAGGGATTCCCTAGTAAAATAGTGGATGAGCCTATTATTAAGTTAATTGATAGTAATAATGAGGAGGGGAATATTAGTTATCCTGAAGAGAGAAGATTATTTTATGTTGCTATTACTAGAGCTAAAAATAAAGTATATATTTTATGTCCTTATATGCCTATTAGTAAGAGAAGTGAATTTGTTTTAGAAATTAAAAATTATAAGAATGTTTGTGAAATTTTTGATGAAGAATTAATAAATAAGTAATAAGGGGTACTGTTTTAGATATATCAGTATCTTTTTTATGGGTAGTATATAAAGTGTGATATAATTATATAGGTGGTTTTATGAATAGATGTATGAAATGTCCTAGAAAGTGTTTAGTAGATAGAAAAATTAATAAGGGGTATTGTGGAGTAGGGGATGAGTTAAAGATTGCTAGAGCTAGTTTACATATGTGGGAAGAGCCATGTATTTCTGGTGATACTGGTAGTGGTACTATTTTTTTTAGTGGATGTAATTTAAAGTGTGTGTATTGTCAAAATTATGATATTTCTCATAATGGGTTTGGAAAGATAATATCTGTTGATAGATTGGTAGAGATTTTTTTTGAACTTAAGAATAAGGGGGCTAATAATATTAATTTAGTTACTCCATCTCATTATACTGATTTGATTAAGAAAGCTATTGTTTTAGCTAAAAATAAGGGGTTTGATTTGCCTTTTATATATAATTCTTCTGGGTATGATAGTGTTAATTCTATTAAATGTTTAGAAGGACTTATTGATGTATATTTGCCTGATTTTAAATATATAGATAATGAGGTAGCATATAAATATTCTAAGTGTAATAATTATGTTTCTATAGTTAAGGATGTTATTGATTGTATGTATAAGCAAGTTGGAGATGTTGTTATTTCTAGTGATGGTTTAATTAAAAAAGGAGTTATAGTTAGAGTTTTAGTATTACCTGGTTATATTAGTGATAGTAAAAGGATTATTAAGTATTTATATAGTAAATATAAGGATGGTATTTATATTAGTATTATGAATCAATATACTCCTTATGGAAATTTAGATAAGTATCCCGAAATTAATAAAAAGTTATCTTTTGATGAATATAATGATGTGGTAGATTATGCTGTTAATTTGGGTATTAGTAATGCTTATATTCAAGAAGAAGGAACTTGTGATGAGAATTTTATTCCTTGTTTTGATTTAGAAGGAGTAGAAAAAAGATAAGAAAATGTTTTTTATTTCTTATCTATCTATCATATATAAGTTGTCTAATAGTATTCCTGTTCCTTCTGCTACACAAGTTAGAGGACTTTCTGCGATAAATACTGGTACTTTTAATTCTTGACTGAGTAAGTTACTGAATCCATCTACCATCGCTCCTCCTCCAGTTAGGACAATTCCTTTATCTATTATGTCCGCGGATAATTCTGGTGGTGTTTGTTCTAATATACCTTTAGCACAGTGAATAATAGTATATACACTTTCTCTTAATGCTTCTTCTACTTCATCTGAATTTAGTGTGATGGTATGTGGAAGTCCTGTTACTAAATCTCTTCCACGTACTTCCATTTTTTCTTTACGTGAGCCTGGAAAAACTGTTCCTATTGTTTTTTTTATGTCTTCCGCGGTTCTTTCTCCTATTAATAGTTTATATTTGTCTTTAATATATTTAACAATATCTAAATCAAAAGCATTTCCCGCTATTCTAATAGATGAAGAGTTAACTATTCCTCCTAATGATAAAATAGCTATATCTGTTGTTCCTCCTCCAATATCTATTACCATGTTACCACTTGGTTTTGATATATCCATACCCGCTCCTACCGCAGCTACTTTAGGTTCTTCTTCTAAAAATACTCTTTTAGCTCCTGTTCTTTCTGCAGCTTCTTTTATTGCGTTTTTTTCTACTTGTGTGATATTTGATGGACAACATATAAGTATTCTTGGTCTTGATAGGAAGTTTTTACCATTTACTTTTTTTATAAAGTGATTTAACATTATTTCTGTTGTTTCAAAATCTGCAATTACACCATCTTTCATAGGTTTAATTGCTTTTACTTTCCCTGGAGTACGTCCTAACATTTCGTGAGCTTCTTTACCTACTGCTAGGGCTTTTTTTGTTTCTGAATCTATTGCAACAACGCTTGGTTCATTTAAAACTATTCCTTGTCCTTTTATATATATAAGTACATTCGCGGTTCCTAAATCTATTCCAATATCTTTATTAAACATAATATCACCTTCTTATCTATATTTTACCATATATTGCCTTTTTTTAAAATATTTATATTGTTTTTTTTAGCATAAACTTTTTACGTGTAGACTCTCCACCTTTGATATGTCTAGTATCTATATGTTCTTTTAATATGGGTAATGTCTTTAAATAAAGATTTCTATCTATTTCTATTAATCTTTTAGATATATCTTTATGAACAGTACTTTTACTAACATTAAAATATTTAGCTATTTGTCTAATGGTATTTTTTGTTTCTACTAGATAGTTGCTTTCTTTAAGTACTCTATCTATTATAAATTTATTCATATTATTCTCCTTATAATATACTATATTATAAACGATATAATAATATGTAAAAGAAAATAGGCTTTAAATGTAATGCCTATAATTCTTGGGTTTTTTTACCAAAATATTCTTCTGGGTTTACTACCATGCCTTTATAATATAATTCAAAATGAAGATGTTCTTTTAATTCTTGGTTTATGTTATTAGTACCACTTGTACCAATGATTTGTCCTTGCAATACTGTGTCATCTTTTTTTACAGTTACATTTGATAAACTTTGGTATATGCTTATTAACTCATTATTATGTCTTATTTCTACTGTAGTTCCTAATATGTTATCTTCTTTAACATCTATGATAGTACCATCTAATATAGATACTACATCAAAGGTACCTTCTTTTTTATAATCTATACCTGAGTTTTGCATATATGTATTTTCATAATATATAATAGCATTTTCTTGATTTGTAGCATCACTTTGGTAGTCATAGTAGTCTTTTACTATTTTTACATTTTCATCTAAATATGGTCTTATTAATACTTCAACATTTCCTACTACTGGAATACTGTAACTTTCGTTAAGTATTTCTTTATCTACGTATTTAATGTTATTTGAGGTATCTTTAAAGACTATATTACTGAATAATATTTGAATAAAGTATATACTTAGTCCAAAGGCTATTACCGATAAAAAATATATTGTTGGTATAGCTATTTTTTTTAATTTTTTTTGCATATTTTTTCACCTCTATTTTAAGTTTTAACAGAAATGAAAAATATATACATTTTTTATAATTTTTTTACTGTAGTATTCTGATAATAGTATGTTAGTATTTCATCGTATGTATAACCTATTTTTGCCATACCTAATGCTCCATATTGACTCATACCAACTCCATGTCCATATCCTGTGGTTGTAATTATTACATTATCTTTATCTTGTGTAATTGTAAAATCAGTAGAACGAAGTGATAATTTTGAATATAATTCTCTTCCTGTATATTCAGTGTCATTTATTTTTAATTTTAAGATACGATTAGTAGGGCTTCTTTCTAATATTTCTATTTTTAAATTATCTTGATATGACATAGATAATTTTTTGTAGAATTCTAATAAAGATATAGTAGTTTCTTTTTTATATAATTCGTTTTCTTCTTCATCCCATGGGGAAGATACGCTTTTTAAATATGATACATCAAAGTTAAATACTAAATTGCTATCTTCTGTATATCCATTACTAGTAGAGAAGAATAGAGCATCTACTATTTTCCCATCATATTCTAAATATTCATTATATGTATCATTTACTGCTTTTTTTAGTTTGTTTATATTTTTTATATAGTTATTACCCCAAGTTTTTTTTAGATAGTTATTATCAAGATATACTTGATTGCTTATACTATCTACTACATCATATTCTTTATCTTTGTTATATTCTATTCTTTTTAGAGCATAACTACGTGATGCGACCGCTTGTGCTTTTAAGGCTTCTATATCAAAAGTAACAGGCATCTCTCCTGCTAATACACCTAAGATGTATTCATTTATATCTAGTGTTTCTATAGTAGATGTTTTTAATCTTTTTACTCTAATACTTATATTACTGTTAGTATATAGATTTATTTCTTTTATATTTTTTTCATATATTTGTAATATTATGTATGGTATTAATATAATAAAAAAAGTAAATATTAATATTTTTTTCATAGTTCCTCCTATTAATTAGTTATTACTACAAAATCATATATAAAATTTACTACTAAATAACTTATTGAGAATATTAAAGCTATGTAGAATATTCTAGCTTGTATAATTTTGTTTTTTTTAAATATTTGGTTTATATTAATACTATCTATACTCCAAGTAATTATAGGAAATATTACAATATAAAGTATTATTTTAAACATTTTCATACTCACTAATTTTGTTTATTCTACTTATATGTCTTTTATCATTTGAAAATGATGTATTTATAAAAGTTAAAGCTATTTCTTTTGCTAATTCGTTAGGTATTTTACTCGATAGGGCTATTGCGTTTGCATTATTATGACTTCTAGCTAAAGTTGCTTCTTCTTTAGAATTTATTTTAGCACAACGAATGTTTTTTACTTTGTTTAATGCTATATCCATACCTAATCCCGTTCCACATATTGCTATTCCCAAATCTACTTCTTTATTATTTATAGCACTTCCTAGTTTAAATGCATAATCTGGATAATCTACACTATCATCTGTATAAGCACCATAATCAACAACATTATATCCTATATTTTCTAAATAATTTGTCAGTGTTTGTTTTAATATTAATCCTCGATGGTCATTAGTTATTCCTATTTTCATTTTATCAGCTTCTTTCTTAAATATTAAAATAAGTTTTACTTAACTTATCTTTATAATAATTATATCATAAGACTTTTAAATAATATATTAATTTATGTAATTATTATTTATTTATTAATGTTAATACTTTATGATAGTGCTTTTCTATAGTTGTATCTAAATCTTCTAGTGTTGATATAACTGGATAATTACTTTTATTTAATTTAGGGTCAAAATGAATTGGTAGTCCTCCTTTGTTTGTCCATGGAAGTAAATTTCCTTTATAATCATCTACTAATATTGCATTATGTGGATTTACATATAAAGATTTTTCAATTTGTTTAGGTACACAGATTACTTCTATATTTTTTATATATTCTTTTATTATACTAATTTTAGCTTGTTCTTCTTCTTGTGAGTTTACATGAGATAGTATTTTTGTTATATATCTATTATCGTTACATAATTGTTGTAAGTAGTAGATAGAATTATTAATTTGTTTAGCATTAGTTATCATTGTATAAAAATCTATTTGTTTTATGTATTTGCGTACTTCTTCTTCTTTAGTTAGACCTTCCTTTATTATTAGTGTATCTATTATTTCATTGGTATTAAATAATACTCCATCAAAGTCTATATATCTATATATTTTATTATTCATAAAAACCTCCTGTGGTAATTAATATATGCTTATATAATTATATATATGTTTATTAAAAAAAGATAAGCTCTCTTATCTTAGTTTAAACCATATTTTTTGTTGAATTTTTCAACGTTTCCTTTTTTAGAAGCTAGTACTTGCTTGCCAGTATAGAAAGGATGACATTTTGAACATACTTCAACATGAATATCTTTTATTGTTGATTCTGTTTTAAATGTTTCTCCACAAGCACATACTACTGTTGCTTCAACTGTTTTTGGATGTATTCCTTTTTTCATTTTTTTCCTCCTTGTCCGCCATGACAAATGTCATAGTAATAAAATTACTTGTTATATTATATCAATAATTTTTTATTTTTTCAAGGATTATTTGATAAATTTGGTAATATCCATTATTATTTGGTATAAAATTAGTGCTATTTATAAAATATTTAGGATTATTATTTAATATTGAGGCAATATCTATGTATTCAAAACCATATAATTTAGTTATTTCTTTTAATTTTATATTAGCATAATTAAATATATCTTGATTGGTAGTAGTAGTATTATAGTAATTTAGTACTAATATTTTACGATGATTTAGTTTACTTATTTTATTAAATAGTATATCTATATCTTCCATCATAGTATTTATATATTCATATATATTATTATTATCTGTTAATAATTTATAGTATAATTCATTCATACCAAGAGAAATTGTTATTAAATCTGATTTAGATATTAGTTGATTAATTGTTATTTTTTTGGTACCTATTATAGTTTCTTTTGAGGTATCTAATTGATTAATCATATCTGTTATACGATTATATTTACTTGTAAATGTTTTGTCGTATCCTTCTAGGAGGTTATTTTTTTTTAAATAGTCTCTTATGTAATCACTATATCCTTGTCCTGTCTCGCTATAGGGTGTACTGCCTTTAGATATGGCATCTCCTAAAGATAAATAGTATATTTTATTGTCTTGCGTTTTTGTATGTATTATATAACATGTAAGAAAAAGAATTAAGATAAATATAATTTTTTTCATAGGTCACTTCCTACTTTAATATATATTTAAATTAATTCTATTTTAGCACCTACTTTAGCTAATTTGTTTATTATATCATCATAACCTCTTAAGATATGCTCTATATTATCTATAATGGTTATTCCTTCTGAGATTAAACCTAGAACTACTAATGAAGCTCCTCCTCTTAGGTCTGTTGCAGATACGTTTTTACCTTTTAAGGGTGTTGGACCTGATATTATAGCTATTTTATTATCTATTACTTCTATTGAGGCACCCATTTTGTTTGTATCTTTTATATTTTGAAATCGATTTTCATATATCGTTTCTTCTACTTTACTTATGCCATGGCACTGTGTTAGTAGAGGAATTATTACTTGTTGTAAGTCTGTTGGGTATCCTGGATATGCTAATGTTTTTATGTTTATTGGTTTATAATTTTTTTCTGCATTAATTATTATATTATCATCATTTATTTGTAATAAAGAACCACATTCTTTTAATTTTGAAGTTAAAGATTCTAGGTGACTAGGAATTATTTTGTTTATTTTTAAGTTATTCCCTAATAAAGCTCCAATTATTAAATAGGTTCCAGCTTCTATTCTATCTGGGATTACTTCAGTAAAACATTTATGAAGATATCTCACTCCTTCTATTTTTATTATGCTTGTTCCTGCACCTTTTATTTTTGCTCCCATATTGTTTAAGAATGTTGCGACACTTACTATTTCTGGTTCTTTTGCCGCATTTTCTATGGTTGTTATACCTTCTGCTTTAACTGAAGCTAAGATAGTATTTATAGTAGCTCCTACTGATGGCATATCTAAATATACATATCCTCCTATTAGTTTTTTAGCGGTTATTTTATATTTATTTCCATCTTCTTCTATAGTTGCTCCTAATGCACGATATCCTTTTAATGTTTGGTCAATTGGGCGTGCTCCTATTGAACAACCACCTGGGAAATACATAGATACTTCTTTATATTTTCCTAATAAAGCAGACATAAAATAATATGATGCTCGTAGTTTTTTTGAAATATTTTCTGGAATTTCTTTGTTTTCTAGCGATGTTACATCTATTTTTATTGTATCTTTTTTTCTTTCTACTTTTGCATTTAAATAGGTTAAAATTTCTTCTAATGCTTTTACATCTGATATATTAGGAATATTACTAATTGTACATTCTTCATCACATAAAATAGCAGCGGGGATTAATGCTACTGCACTATTTTTTGCACCACTTATATTAATAGTGCCACTTAATGGATGTTTTCCTTCTATTTTTATTTTAGGCATATTTACCTCCTACTAATATAGTATATGTTTTTTTCTTAGTTTGACATTCTTTTCTTTTTATAGTTTTATTTATCTGATTTAATGATAACAAAAAATATAAAGAGAAGTCAAGGGCTTGGCATTCTCTTTACATGTTATGTAGTTATTTAAATAAATATATTATTCCTAAAATTAATAAAATTATACTTCCTATTAGTGTAGAATATTTGCCATATTTTTGATTTAATGTAGTACCTAGATTAAGTCCTAGGTAAGTGAATATTATACTTGTTATCATAAATATTAATGAACATTGTATGTAGTTTGGATTTATTACATTTAACCCTATTCCTGTAGAAAAGCTATCTATACTGACGCTTAAACCAAATATTAAGAAACCTATTATTGATAGAGGAGGTAAGTTTTCTTCTTTTGATACTGATGTTATCATTTGTAGAGATATTACTATAAATATTATGCCTAGTAATATATTTAAATTTATCATTATGTACTTTGTTATTATACTTTCTAAAATATTTCCTAATAATGGCATAATAAAATGATAAATGCCTACTACTAATGATAATATAATTTTATTTTTTTTAGATAATCCTATAGTACCATATAGTAATGATAATGAAAAAGTATCCATACTTAGACTTATTCCTATTATAATTGTTGTTATTAATATATTCATATACTCACCTAAATAAATATATTAATTTAGTTAATCGAATATGTTTTCTAATAGTTCTACTACTTTAAATTTATATTCTATTTCAGTATTTTCTTCTGATTCTAATAGGCATAACGGAGGAAATAAGACACACCACCAGTTATCTCCTAGACCTTTACCTATAGTAATTACTAATGATTCATATTCTCCTTCTTTATATTCTATACCTTTATAATATTTTGAAGGAAAATAATTTATACCAAAATTTATAGATATATCTTCTTGATAATTTTTTTCTTTAAATAAATTAGTTATTTTTGTTTTATATGTATTTAGATTGGTTGTAATTATTTCTCTTGATGTTTCTATATCTTTTACGTTAGTTAGTGTATTACTTATTTCATTTTCTAATATTTTTCTTACTTCTTGTTTCATATATTGGTCATATGTGGTGTTAGATGAAGCTATTATTCTTAATCTTATTGCACTAGATGGTATTATTATAGTGTTATTATTTTTATTTAATACTTGAGATATTATTAATATTATAGCAATTATAGGTATTATTTTCTTCATAAAAAATCACCCTTTCATTTAATATTGAGTGATTTTAATTATTTTTATTCATTTTTATTATAAATAAAGATGTATCTATCTTTATTACTATAATCTTTTTCAACAGATATTTCTATATTATTTAAATATTTATTAGCGTAGTATTTAATTTTATCTGCTTGTTTATAACCTATTTCAAAAGCAATTAGAAATGGGGGAGTTATATCTATATTTTTTAATATAGCTTCATAAAAATATAATCCATTATTTTTAGCATATAATGCTATATGTGGTTCGTTATCTTTTACTATATCCATGATTGGTTCAGTGTAACTTATATATGGGGGATTACTAATAATTATATTATATTTTTTTGTTAAAGGTTTTGTTATATCTTTTTTAATAAATTTAATATTAGCGTTATTATTTTTAGCATTTATACTAGCTAAGTATAATGCTTGTTTGCTTATGTCATATGCATCTATTTCAAGGTTTGGTAGAATATTTTTTAGAGCTATTGCTATACAACCAGAGCCAGTTCCTAAATCTGCAAGGGTTAGGGTAGGGGTATTAAATATTTTATTAATATACTTAATTGTTTTTTCTACAAGTAATTCTGTTTCAAAGCGTGGAATTAAAACATTTTTATTTACTTTTATTTTGTATCCATAAAAATCTACATTACCTATTATATACTGAATAGGTTCTTTATTTTTAATACGTTTAATTCCTTCTTGATATAATTTTTCTGTATAGATACCTTCTTTTTTTAAATAATTTAAATAGTATTCTAATTGATGTTTATCTAAATTATCTTTATATTCCATGGTTTCCTTCTAATTCTAATTTTTGATTTGCCGTGATTAATTCTTCAATTATAATACCTAAATCTCCATCCATAATTCTGTCTAAGTTCATAGATGTAAAACCAATACGATGGTCAGTTACTCTATTTTGAGGATAATTATATGTTCTTATTTTTTCTGACCTATCTCCTGTACCTATCTTTATTTTCCTTTCTGCATGGGATTTTTCTTCTTGTTCTCTTAATTTTAAATCATATAACCTTGTTTTTAATATTTTCATGGCTAATTCTTTATTCTTTATTTGGCTTCTTTCTGTTTGTGAGTATACAATTATACCTGTTGGAATGTGTGTTAGGCGAACAGCTGAATCTGTTGTGTTTACTCCTTGTCCTCCACATCCTGAGCTTCTTGTAATGTCAATACGTACTTCTTTTTCATCTAATTCAAAGTCAAATTCTTCTGCTTCTGGCATTACTAAAACAGTCGCGGTTGAAGTATGTACTCTACCACCTGATTCAGTAGTAGGTACTCTTTGAACACGGTGAGAGCCACTTTCATATTTTAGTTTAGAATATGCTCCTTCTCCTTTTATCATAAATTCTATTTGTGAAAACCCTCCTGCAGACCCTTCTGTTTGATTTAATATTTCTATTTTCCAGCCAAAATTAGTTATATATTTTTGATACATATCAAATAAATTACCTGCGAAGATATTTGCTTCATCTCCTCCTGCGGCCCCGCGGATTTCTACTATAACATTTTTATCATCATTAGTATCATGTGGTAATAATAATATTTCTAATTTACTTGTTAGTTGTTTTTCTTCTTGTTCTTTTGTTTCTACCTCTTCTTTAGCATACTCATACATATCTTTGTCTTTCATTAATTCTTTAGCTTCTTCTTTTTCTGTTAGTACTTTTTTATATTCTGTATAAGTATCCACTATTTCTTTTAGTCTTACTTGTTCTTTTGATAATTCTGTCATTTTTTTTATATCTTCTAATATTTCTTTTTTTGATAATTCATTAGTTATTTCTTTATATCTTGTTAATATCATTTCTAGTCTGTTTATCATTATTATCAGTCCTTTTCTTCTAAATTATATTATAAATTATTAGTTATGTAAAGAGAAAAAAACTAGATTTAATTAATCTTCTAGTTCTTCTTCACCTACAATTGATAAATCTGATAAATCTTCTTCATCAAAATCATCATCTACTAAATCATCATAGTTTTCTTCTTCATCAATATTTTCTTCTTCTATTTCATCTTCTTCTATTTCATCTTCTTTAATATTTATATCAAAATCTTCTTCATCGTATATTTCATCTATATTAATTTTAACAGCGTGATTTTCTTTTAAATCCCAATTACCATCAGGTAGTAATATAAATTCCTTTGCTGTGGTTAGACTTTCAAAAAAGTCAGGCATTTTATCTATATATATATTTTCATCTAATTCTAATAATTTGCATACTTCTTTAAACAATGATGCTGTGTTCATTGTGGTTTTATTTTCTTTTAAATATAATTCTGCTAATTTCACGTAAGATAATTGTTCTAATTCATCTTTTGTCATTTTATTTAATTTCATATTTTCCTCCTACATTTCTTCTCTTGGTATAATACCAATTAAATTTAATGCATTATTTAACACTATCTTTATTGATGTTATTAATGCTATTTTTTGTTTTGTTTCTTCTATATTATCAGTAAGTAATTTTTCTTTAGTATAATATGTATGAAATAGTGTTGCTAATTCATAACAATAATTTGAAATTATATGAGGTAATCTTTTTTCTCCAGATGATTTTACTACATTTTTAAATTCATATAATTTATTCAAAATATTATATGTATTTTCATTATTTAGATATGTATAATCGTCTATATTATTTATATTGTATTCTTTTATGCTTTTTAATACTTTACTTATTCTGGCATTTGCATATTCAATATAGTATATTGGATTATCATTATTTTCTTTAGTAGCAATATCTAAATTAAAATCCATTTGAGTATCTAAAGCATGTGATACAAAGAAATATCTTGTAGCATTTACACCTACTTCTTCAATTAAATCATTCATAGTTATTGTTTTACCAGTACGCTTACTTAATTTTAATTCTTCATTATTTTTTATTAATCTAACCATTTGTAATATTTTGATATCTAATACATTACTATCATATCCTACTAAATCTATACCAATTTTTATTCTTTTGATATAACCATGATGGTCTGCGCCTAAGATATCTATCAATTTATCAAATTTTCTATTTAATTTATCACTGTGATATGCTATATCTGGTAATAAGTATGTGTATGTTCCATCACTTTTTATTAATACACGGTCTTTTTCATCTCCATATTCTGTAGTTTTTAACCATAATGCACCTTCTTCGATATAACATTTACCTGTATTTTTTAGTTTATTAATAGTAGTATCTACTAAACCTTTATCATATATACTTTGTTCACTTGACCATACGTCAAAATTGACACGAAATTTATCTAAATCTTTTTTTATTTGGTCTAATAGAATATCTAATCCAAATTTTTTAAAGAAATTAATATCTTCATCTTTTTTAGTATCTTGGTATGTATTATAGATTTTGTTAGCTATATCTATTATTTCTTTTCCATGATATCCATCTTCTGGTAATTCACATTTTATTCCACATAAATTTAAATATCTTACTTTTATTGATGTACCTAAATTATTCATTTGATTTCCTGCATCGTTTATATAGTATTCTCTTGTTACGTCATATCCACAGAAACTTAATATTTTTGACAGTGAATCTCCATAAGCTGCACCTCTTGCATGACCTACATGTAATATTCCAGTAGGATTAGCACTTACATATTCTATATTTATTTTAGTATTATTACCTATATTACTTCTACCATAATTTTTATTTTCTTTTAAAATGGTATTTATATTTTCTAATAGGTATTTTTTATCTATTTTAAAGTTAATAAATCCTGGGGGAAGTACTGTTATAGATTCTATGTAAGAGTTTGATAGTAGGTTTTTTATGTTATTTGCAATTTCTAATGGTGATGTAGTTAATGTTTTAGCTAACTGTAATGCTACGTTAGTTGAATAATCACCATGAATTCTATTTTTAGGTATTTCTATATTAATATTTATATTTTCTTTTATATTTAATTTATTTAATACTTCTTTTAGTGATTGCTCTAAACTTTCTTTTATATCCATATTATTTACCTCATTTCTATTTCATATATAAATTTATTATTATTATCTGGTAATTCATATTCTATTTTTATATAATCTTTTTCTATTGTTAATTCTTTGGTCAAAATATCTATATTTAAGTACATATCTAATGGTTTAGCATAATAACTTGAAGGAATAGTTTTTCCTTTTTCAAAATTTATTGTGTGATGATGTTCTGGTGTCTCTATTGATAATATAATTTTTTTATCTTTTATATAGATTGTTTCTTTATTAATATCATTATGATAGGTTATTTTATTTTTTTTAATAGTAGCAGAATATTCGTTAGTTAGTATTTTATTTTCACTTATATTAGTTAAAGTTGTTTTAACTTTACTCATATATATAATATCACTTCCTTTGTAATAAATTCGGTATACATTATATCATAACTATTAAAAAAATTAAACTTATATTTTAACTTTTTTTACAAATAATATATTTAGGTGTTAAAAGCACTTATTTTATATGGGATTTTAGGTGATAAATTATGTGTAAATTTAAGGTTATTATTAAAAAAGTTAGTATGTTTGTTTTTTTTGGTATTATTTTGTTTATTGTTTGTAATTTAGGAATGTTTTTATATTGTTTAATTACACCAAAGATTGATTTAAATAAGATGCAATCATATTATTTATATGATAGTGATGATAATTTAGTTTTTAATAATCAAGATGATTGGATTAGTTTAGATAAGATTTCTGATTATGTTATTAAAGCCACTGTTAACACTGAAGATAAGAGGTTTTATAAACATAAGGGGATTGATTATATTAGAGTTTTAAAGGCTATTTTTGTTAATTTAAAATCTGGTTCTATGAAAGAGGGTGCTTCAACAATTACACAACAATATGCCAGAAATTTATTTTTAAATTTCGATAAAACTTGGACTAGAAAGGTAGAGGAGGCTATTTTATCTTTTGAGATAGAAACTCATTATTCTAAAGATGAAATATTAGAGGGTTATTTAAATACAATTGATTATGGAGGAGTTTATGGGATAGAGAATGCTAGTTATTATTATTTTGGTAAGAGTAGTGAGTATTTGAATTTAGCAGAAGCTACCTTATTATGTGGAATACCTAAATCACCTTATTATTATTCTCCTTTTATTAATTTTGATAAATCTAAGGAAAGGCAAGAACTTATACTTAGTTTAATGCTTAAAAATGAAGTTATTTCTAAGGAAGAGTATGATGAAGCTTTGAAGTATGAATTTGTTTTTAATTCTTCTGATGATAAAGATACTTTATCTAGTTTAATGTATTATAAAGATGCTGTTGTAGAGGAGTTATATAGCATTAATGAAATTCCTAAATCTTTGATTGAAACTGGTGGGCTTAAGGTTTATACTACTTTAGATATAGAGGGGCAAAAAATATTAGAGGAATCTGTTTTAAATAATATTGATAAAGAGGATGAGTTTCAAGCTGCAGGGATATTAATGAATCCAGAGAATGGAGATGTTTTAGCTTTGATTGGAGGTACTGATTATAGTGTGAGTCAATTTAATAGAGCGATTAAGGCTAAAAGACAAGTTGGTTCTACTATGAAGCCATTTTTATATTATGCTGCTTTAGAAAATGGATTTACAGCTTCTTCTTCATTTATTAGTGAGAGGACAATATTTACTTTTTCTAATAATAGTACTTATTCTCCTAAAAATTATAATGATAAATATCCTAATATGCCTATTTCTATGGGGGCCGCGATTGCATATTCAGATAATATTTATGCGGTTAAGACACATTTGTTTTTAGGTGAAGAGGTGTTGGTTGATATTGCTAAGAGGGTTGGAATTACTAGTGAGTTAGAGGCAATTCCAAGTTTAGCTCTTGGGAGTGAGGAAATTAGTTTACTCGAAATGGTAAGAGGTTATGCTGCTTTTGCTAATGAAGGGTATAAGGTTAAACCACATTTTATTAGGAAGGTTACTGATAGTACTGGAGTTGTTTTATATGAATTTAATGATGTAAAGGAGTGTGTACTTAATAAGAGTACTACTTATATTTTAAATAATTTACTTACTTCTACATATGATACTGCATTAATTGATTATAATAATCCTACTTTGATTAATTTACTTCCTCAGATGACTCATAAGTATGCTGTTAAAACTGGGTCTAGCGGGAGTGATTATTGGATTATTGGTTATAATAAAAATGCGGTTTTAGGGATATGGAATGGTTATGATGATAATAGGGAAGTTAATTTTGATATATATAATGCACATAAGAATATTTGGATACAAACTATGGAAGGTTATTTAAAGGATAAAGATAAAAGTAGGGAATGGTATAATATGCCTAATAATGTAGTAGGAGTGTTAGTTAATCCTATTACTGGTGAGGTAGTTACAGAAGAGGTTAAAAATGCAAGAATATTCTATTATATAAAAGGGACTGAGCCTTATTATAATACTGCGGATTTAGATTTGGTATTTAAAGATAGTTAATGTATTGTATAAAAAAATATATAGATAAAAAAAGTCATAGATTTTCGTTTTTCTATGACTTATTTGATTTTATACATCCATTTTTCATATATATTAGCACTTGCACTTGTTGGAGGTGGGTTTGGTACTTGCATTTTTACTATCATTGGTAATTGCATCATTTTACCAAAAGCTATACATGTTCCTGATTGTAGTGATTTTTGTTTTTCTATTATTTCTTTGCTAATATTAGGTACCATTTTTTCTATATATTCTAAATCTGTTGGATGATTTATTTTAAAAATTAGAAAGTTGGTACATTGACTTAATACTGTTTCTGATAATTCTGTTGGTCTTTGAGTAATTAAGTCTATTATTACTCCATATTTTCTTCCTTCTTTTGCTATTCTTTCAAAAATATTATAACCCATAGTTTTGGTATCATAATCTTTTTGTACGTAACGATGAGCTTCTTCTAACATTATATGGATAGGGAATGTTCCTCGTTCTTTTAAATTTTTTGAAAATTTAAATATTAATCTTGAATATATTTTTGTTAAAGCTTTAGCCATTCTATCATCTATATCTTCTAATACAAAGTTAATTATTTGGCATCTTTTATTTGGAGAAGCCATAACTAACTCATTTATATATTCATTTAACGTTATAAATTTATCATAATTAAAAAATTTCTTATATGAACTGTTACAAATGGTATGTAATTTTACTTTTAATGCTATTGCATCTGAATAATATTTATCATTTAGTAAAAGGCCTTCTGATATTAAAGTGAAATTTAGAGCTTCTTCTAAATTATCTATAGTGTAGAATACTTCTTCATATTCTTCTTTCCATTTTGTGTTTGGACTTAGATATTTTTCTATATATTGGGTTACTAATAATCTTTCTACAAAGTCTCCTTTAGAATCTATATCAAAACATTTTCTTAATTGTCTTTTATATCCTACTCCTTGTATTTCTACATCTAAATTTAATTCTTGAGTATTACATGTAGTTAAAATGTTAAAAATTTGGTCACGTATTCTAAATGATGTTTGGTTTGTATATAATACTGAGATTATTGCAGAGGCGATTAAATGATTTTTATATTTAATGGAATATTCATCATTTTTAGCAAATGCACTTACATATATTAACATTTTATCAATTATATTTATTTGTGAGTAATCTGTTACATCTAGTAAGTTGGCATAATCATCTGTAGTTAAATGCCAAAGAGGAATTTTAATTATAGGGATGTTAGTTTGATTTGTTGCTGTAGTATACATTTTATAATTAAAATTAGGATTAAATTTATTTATATTTGAAAAAGCATTATCATATTCATTAGTGGAGTTAAATATAAAGAAATTTGAATAAAATGGAATTACATTTTGTTTTATAAAGAGATTTTGTATTAGTCTTGATACTCCATATGTTTTACCTGAACCTGTATTACCAAATATGGCACTATGGTTTGAGAACATATCGTTTATATCAATATATATGTTAGAATCTTGATATAATGGTGATGTCCCTAAAATCATATTATTATCTTTTTCTTCTCCTATTAATAATTTTAATTCATCTTGGTTTATTATTCTAATATTTGAATTTAGAGATGGTTTTCTAATTATACCACTTACAAATTTATTATTACTTAATTCACCTAAGAAGTTTATTTTAATAATATTTTGTTTTATTTCACTTATTTCTCCTAATATTTTTTTACTTTCATCTATGAATACTACATAATAATTTAATATATCTTCATTTATTGCATTTTCTTCTGTTAATACTTCTGCATTATTTTTACTTATACTTATAATTTGTTTAAACATATAATCAACTTCTTTCTATATTTTTTCAAATTTTACTTCTTGGCCTAAACCTATTGCTTTGTCTATGGGTAATGAAAAACATACTCCTTTTCCATTAGTATTTAATCCTGTTTCTTTGGTTATAGCATTCATCATATTAATTCTTATATTATTTGGAGTTACTATTAAAGTTATATCTTTTTCTGGTTCTATTGAAAAGCCTAAAAATTTTACTGCTTCTTTATTACCTAGACCACTGCCTTTTATAACTGTTCCTCCTGAGGCTCCTATTTTTTTAGCGACCGTCATGACTTTTTCACTATAGCCTTCTTCAGTAATTGTAATTATTAGATGATAATTTTCTTTTTTTGTCATTTTTTTATCCTCCTTTTCTATATTTGATATGTTATATATATCATATAGATATTTTACAGAACTTGATATTTTTATTGTGTAGGCTATTCCTGTTCCTATTTGGTCTAAGAGTAAATATCTATTTAGTTGATACATTAGAGTATTTACTAAGTGGTTTGGTAATATAGATATATATATTTGTTTTTTTACTTCGTTTAGTCCAAAATAATCCAGTAAGCTACTAGAAGCAGAGCCATATCCATTTATTTTGTAATTAAAATAAAGATTGTATTTTTTTAATATGTTTATTATTTGTTTATGTTTGTCTTCGTCTACTATTACAGTTAGTAATATTAAATTGTTATCCATTTTGAACACTCCAATTATAATCGATGATTGTTTCATCTATTTTTATTTTACTTATTTTTCTTTTACATTTTAATTTATATATTAATCCTATTAGTTGTATTATTACTAATGGAGATAATGCCACTAGTGCCACTATTCCAAAGGCATCTGTTATTATGTTTGCTCCTGTTGATGAGGCTACTCCTAAGGTTAACGGTAATAAAAAACATGTTGTCATTACTCCAGAGGCTGCGCCTCCTGAATCAAATGCAATTACTGTAAATATTTTAGGAGTTATAAATGTTAGTAATATTACTACTAAATATAAAGGAATTATAAAGTATAATATTGATATTCCTGTTGTTACTCGAATTAAAGATATTAAAACTGCAATAGATACTCCTATTGATAGACAAAAATTAATTATTTTTTTTGAAATGCTACCTCCTGTTATTAATTGTATTTGTTCTGTTAATATTTTAACCGCTGGTTCTGCAGTTACGGAGAAGTATCCAATAGACATACCTAATGGAAATAAGTAATTATAATATTCTGATAGAACTATTTTATTTCCTATTTGATATGCTATTTTAAAGAATCCAGTGTTTGCTCCTGTTAAAAATAGAGTTAAACCAATAAAGGTGAATATTAATCCTATGATTATTTTTTTTAATTTATGGTATGTATATGTTTTTGTTTTATATTGGTATATTATTAATATTATAGTTATTGGTAATAGGGATATAAATATTTCTTTACTATTTTTAAATAAAGCATTTATAAGTATATTTATAATATTTGTACTTTCTTCTATATTTAAAGTATAATTGCTATTTAATTTATAAAATAGACTCATTAATAATACTGTTACTATTGGACCTATTGAACATATACCTACCAATCCAAAACTATCTTCTTTTGAGGTTTTATCTTTACGATTAGATACTAGTCCTAATCCAAAAGCAAGGATAAATGGAACACTTATAGAACCTGTTGTTGCTCCTGATGCATCAAAAGCAATAGGGATAAATTCTTGGGGTATAAAAAATAACATTAATAATATTATTAAATAGCTTGTTATTACTATTTTGTTAAAATTTTTTTTATATAAGATACGATAACTTGCAAGTGTTAAAAATATTCCTACTCCTATACTTACTACTATAATAAAAAGATAAGATGGTATTGTAGTTATTTGTTTTGACAATACTATTAAGTCTGGTTCTGCAATAGTAATTATTGTTCCAATTATAAAGCTTATTAAAAATATTAATGTGGTTTTTTTATGTTTTAATAATGTTGTTGCAAGATTTTTGCCTATATCTATTAAAGATATATTTATACCAAAACTAAACATTGATATACCTATTGTAATCATAATACAACTTATTAAAAAAAGTATTAAATCAAGATAATTTAAATGTAGAAATATATTTACTAAGAAAACTATAAATATTATTGGATATATTGTATTAAAAGATTCTTTTAAGGAATTAATTATTTTATTACTCATATCAATTCCTCCTATTCTCATTTATTAGTATATCAAAATATGTGTAAAAAATAAAGAAAAAATTAAAAAATAATTGACATTGTATAAATTAACCTATATAATATAGAAGAATTTTGTTTTAGGTGATTTGGAGGTGTTAATTATGAAGAGAACTTTTCAACCTAATAATAGAAATAGAAAGAAAAAACATGGTTTTTTTGCTCGTATTAAAGGAAAAGTACTAAATAATAGAAGAGCTAAAGGCCGCAAAAAGATATGTGCTTAAATCCACTTCTATAGTGGTTTTTTTCTTAATGGAGATGAGTTTATGAAAAAAAGAGAAATTATTAAAAAAAATGAAGATTTTCAAAAAATTATAGAGAAAAGAAGGGTAGTTAGAAATAAATTTTTTTCTGTTTTTTATATAGATAATAATGTTATGTTATTTGGAATTTCTGTTCCTAAAAAAACTGGGAATGCAGTAGTTAGAAATAAAATTAAAAGGCAAATTAAAAATATTATTGATATAAATAAAAAAAGTCTTCAAAATAACAAACAATATGTTATAATAGTTAAAAGGAGTGTTCTTGATTTAACTTATGAAAAGATGGAAAGAGAACTAATTAATTTAATGAAGGAGATTGTGTAATGAAAAAAAAATTTGTTATTGTTATTTGTTGTTTAATGTTATTTTTATCTGGATGTACTAAACAGTTAAAAGATAGTGATGGAAAAGTAGTACAAAATGAACTTACTGGTCAATCTTTGACTAAAAATATTTTATGTAAACCTACTAATCAGACTGTTATTGATATATATAATGAGTATGAAGTTGATTTAGATAAGTTACCTAGTTGTTCTTCTATGTCTATTACTGATGGAGGTTATGAGGGGTTATGGACTAGTATATTTGTTAAACCTCTTGCTTGGTTAATTATTCAAATTGGGAATTTAGTTAAGAATTATGGGTTTGCCGTTGTAATTGCCACTGTATTAATTAGGTTGGTACTTATGCCTATCACAAGAAAAACTGCTATACAATCTGAAAATATGAAAGTAGCAAAGCCTGAACTTGATAAATTAGAAAAAAAGTATCGTGATAAAGTATCACAAGAAGACCAAATGAAGAAAGCACAAGAGATGATGTTGATTTATAAAAAATATAATATTAATCCAATGTCTGGTTGTATCCTTGCTTTTATTCAGTTACCATTGTTATTTGCCTTTTTAGAAGCAATTAATAGAGTACCTGCAATATTTGAGAATAATTTTTTAGGTATGCAAATGGGTACTAGTGCTTGGGTAGGTATTAGTAATGGAAATTATATATATATAATTTTAATTATATTGATTATTGGTACTACTTATTTTTCTTTTAAAAATACTATGAATGACCAATCAGGGCCTGCTGCTTCTCAAATGAAAACTACATTATATGTAATGCTTGGATTTATTACTTTTGCTTCATTTACTTTATCCGCTGCTATTGGAATTTATTGGGTTACTGGAAGTATAATTACTATATTACAAAATCAATTAGTAAAAAGAAAGAAGGTAAAAAATAATGACATCTTATAATTATGAAGCACAGAATAAAGAAGATGCTATTTGTAAAGCAGTTAATGATTTAAATACTTCTAGGGATAATTTATTTATTCAAGTTGTTGAAGAAGTAAAAGGGATTGTTAAAAAAAAGGTTGTAATTAAGGTTACTCAAATTGATGGAGTTGTTAATTATATAAAGAATACACTAAATGATATTGCGGATTTGATGAATATTGGAATTAATCTTGAAGTAAGAAAGAATGAAGATAATATTGTCATTAAAATTTTTTCTGATAATAATAATGTATTGATTGGAAAAAATGGTAAAACTTTAATGTCATTACAATTATTGATGAAACAATTTTTATATAATGAGATGAATGAGAAATTTCCTTTTGTGCTTGATGTTGAAAATTATAAAGAAAAAAGAGTTAAAGGTATTCAATATTTAGCAAGGCAAACGGCAAAGGAAGTTGTTAATACTGGTGTTGATGTTAAAATGGATAGTATGAATTCTTATGAAAGAAGAATTGTACATGAAGTTTTAGCTTCACATAGACATGTATATACTGAAAGTGTTGGGGTTGAACCTAACAGATGTGTTGTTATTAAATTAAAATAGGAATGCAGATATTAATTCTGTTTTTTCTTTAATATTAGGAGTGTGATTTTTAATGGATGATACTATTGTAGCAATTTCTACCGCGGTAGGGGATGGTGCTATTTCTATAATTAGAATGAGTGGGAATGATTCTTTGTCTATATTAAAAAAAATATTTATTTGTAAAGATTTAGATAATATTAATAGTCATACTATTCATTATGGTTATATAAAATATAATAATGAAATTATAGATGAAGTTTTGGTTTCTATTATGCTTAAACCTAGAACTTATACAAAGGAAGATATTGTTGAAATTAATACTCATGGGGGAAGAGCTACTACTAATAAGGTATTGGAAATTTTAATTGAATTAGGAGCTAGATTAGCTACTCCTGGTGAATTTACTAAAAGAGCTTTTTTAAATGGTAGAATTGATTTAATTCAAGCAGATAGCATTAATAGTTTAATTGAAGCTCAAACAGATAGTGCTAGAAAAGTTTTTATTAATGGACTTAGTGGGAAGACTTCTTCATTGATTAGGTCTTTACGTGATGAGTTAGTTACGATTCTTGCTAATATTGAAGTTAATATTGATTATCCTGAGTATACTGATGTATTAGTTGTTACTAATAATTTTTTTAAAGATATGTTAAATATTTTTTTAAATAAGTTAGATAATATTATTAAAAGAAGTGAAGAGGGTATTATTATTACTACTGGAATTAAAGTTGGGATTATTGGTAGACCAAATGTTGGGAAATCTAGTTTACTTAATACTTTATTAGAAGAAGAAAAAGCTATTGTAACTGATATACCTGGTACTACTAGAGATATTGTTGAGGGATATATTAATATTGATGGGATTAATTTAAATATTATTGATACTGCGGGAATAAGGAATACTAACGATGTTGTTGAAAAAATTGGGGTATCTAAAAGTTTATCTGTTATTGATAGTAGTGATTTAATTATTTTAATTCTTAATAATAATGAAGAATTAACAGAGGAAGATTTTGATTTGTTAAATATGACTAAAAATAAAAAGAGAATTATAATAATTAATAAAATTGATTTAGATAGTAAGATTGATAAAAAACTTATTAGTGATTATATAGAGGTTAGTGTTAAAGAAGATATAGGAATTGATTTAATTAAAGATAGAATTAAATTATTATTTAATTTAGGTGAAATTAATTTAGATAATAGTAATTTATTAACAAATACTAGAAGTATTGGATGTTTAAAAAAAGCTAAAAATAAGATTGTTGAAGCTATTGATAATATTGATAAAGATATTCCAATAGATATGGTAGAATTTGATGTTAGAGAAGCTTGGGAAATTCTTGGTGAAATTATTGGAGAGACATATACTGATGAATTTTTAGATAATTTATTTAGTAAATTTTGTTTAGGTAAATAAGAATACGTATTAAATTTATGTATTCTTTTATTGTAATTATTAAAAAAATGATATATAATATTTAAGAAATTTGTGAGGTGATGTTAGGTATGTATGATGTTATTGTTGTTGGTGGTGGTCATGCTGGATGCGAAGCTGCGTTAGCTGCAGCTAGATGTAATAATAAAACTTTGCTCATTACTGGTAATTTTAAAAACATAGCTACTATGCCTTGTAATCCTTCTATTGGTGGGTCTGCTAAGGGTATTGTTGTTAGAGAAATTGATGCCTTAGGTGGAGAGATGGGTATTAATGCTGATAAATCATTATTACAAATGAAAATGTTAAATTCTTCTAAAGGACCTGCTGTAAGAAGTTTGAGGGCACAAGCTGATAAAGTGACTTATCCACAAGAGATGTGGAAAACTCTTAATAATTGTAATAATTTAACATTATTAGAAGATTTAGTTGAGGATTTAGTTATTAAAGATAATACTGTTATTGGTATTGTTTGTGATAAATGTGGAACAATTAATACAAAGGTTGTTATTTTAACTACAGGTACATATTTAAAAAGTGATATTTTAATTGGAGATACCAGAACTAGAAGTGGACCTAATTTTGAAAAACCTTCTATGCATTTATCAGATAATTTAAAAAAGTTAGGGTTTGAAATTATTAGATTAAAGACTGGAACACCACCTAGAATTAAGAAAGATTCTATTGATTTTGGTAAAACAAAAATTGAATATGGTGATGATAAATTATATACTTTTAGTCATGATATTGAACCATTATATGATGTAGACACGCAAATTCCTTGTCACTTAATTTATACTACTAATGAGACACATAAAATTATTATGGATAATTTAAATAAATCTAGTATGTATGGTGGTAGAAATGATATTTTAGGTGTTGGACCTAGATATTGTCCTTCAATTGAAGATAAAATTGTCAGATTTGCTGATAAAGAAAGACATCAACTATTTTTAGAACCAGAAAGCATTTATTATGATGATATATATATACAAGGTTTTTCTACTAGTATGCCTAAAGATGTACAAGAAAAAATGGTACATTCTCTTCCTGGTATGGATAAGGCTATTATTTTGAAATATGCTTATGCAATTGAATATGACGCTATTAATCCTATGCAATTAAAACCTAGTTTGGAAACTAAATTAATTAATAATTTATTCACAGCAGGACAGATTAATGGTACTAGTGGTTATGAGGAAGCCGCAGCTCAAGGTTTAATCGCAGGAATTAATGCTTCTTTAAAATTAAAAGGTCATGCTCCTCTTATTTTGAAGAGAAATGAGGCTTACATTGGTGTTCTTATTGATGATTTGATTAATAAAGGTGTTATGGACCCATATAGACTTCTTACTTCTAGGGCTGAATATCGTTTATTATTAAGGGATGATAATGCTGATTTAAGACTTAGAGAGTATGGTTATAAAGTAGGTCTTATTAATGAAGAGAAATATAATAATTTGTTAGTGAAAAAAAATGCTATTGATACTTTAAAAGAAAAATTAAAAGAAACAAAAATTATTACAGATAGTGAAAAAGGGTCTGTTGGTAATAATTTATATAATTATTTAAAAGTTCCTAATAATAAAATAATTGATTTAGTTAATAATTATGATTTTCTTAAAAGTTTTAATGAAAAGATTTTAGAAGAAGTAGAAATTCAAATAAAATATGAAGGATATATAAAAAAAGTAGAAAAAGATGCTCAAAAGATGCTTAAAAATGAAGAAAAAATAATACCTAATGATATTGATTATTCTAAAATACCTAATTTGGCTAGCGAGGCTAGACAAAAATTAGATAAAGTTAGACCTATTTCTGTAGGTCAAGCATTGAGGATTAGTGGTGTTAATCCTGCTGATATATCTATTTTACTTGTTTATTTAAAGAGGTTTTATAATGAATAGAGAAATTTTTATACAATCATTAAAAGATTTAGGAATTAATTTAACTGATAAACAAATTATGCAGTTTCATGAATATTATAATATGTTGATAATGTGGAATGAAAAAATTAATTTAACTAGTATTGTTAATGAAGATGATGTATACTTAAAACATTTTTTTGATTCTATTAGTATTTATAAAATTATTAAATTAGATAATCAAAGTTTGTGCGATATTGGTACTGGTGCTGGATTTCCTGGTATTCCTTTAAAAATAGCGTTTCCTAATTTAAAACTTACTTTAGTTGATTCTTTAGGTAAAAGATGTATGTTTTTAAAAGAAGTAGTTAATAGATTAAATTTAGATAATGTTGATATTGTTTCAGAAAGAGCAGAAATTTTTACTAATAATAATCGTGAAAAATTTGATTTAGTTACTGCAAGAGCGGTTTCTAAACTTAGTCAGTTACTGGAAATTTCTGGTGCCTCGGTTAAAATTAATGGATATTTTATTGCGATGAAATCCAGAATAAATGATGAAATTGTTAATTTAGATAATTGCTTAAATAAATTAGGTTTTGTAAAAGACAAGGAAGTTAGTTTTTTACTACCTATTGAAGAAAGTGAAAGATTATTAATATTATTTAAAAAGATAAAAAAAACAAATATTAAATATCCTAGAAGTTTTAATATAATAAAAAATAAACCTCTTTAATTTATTTTGGGAAATAAAATTATTCCCCATTTTTTATATAAATTATTTCCTGGGAAATAATTTACTAGGGAAAGTTTGTTTTTTTTCTTATTTTATCTTAAGAAATAATTTTATTTCTTAAGATATTTTTTGCATAAATTATAGTAAAATTAAATTTTTTTCTTGTTTTTTCGACAAAGATAGTGTATTATAATCTTGAGTTTGTCAGTTGTGGCGTAAAAAACACTCACAATCCCTTTATT
>CAZTUM010000002.1:0-17165 GCA_964616645.1 uncultured Muribaculaceae bacterium
CCAATGTTACCTTCTTGGATTAAATCTAAAAATAACATACCACGTCCTACATATCTTTTAGCTATAGATACTACAAGACGTAAATTTGCTTCCGCTAATATGTTTTTTGCTTCTTCCTCTCCATTTGCAATACGTTCTGATAGTTTTAACTCTTCCTCTAAAGATAATAGACTAATTTTACCAATTTCTTTTAAATACATTCTAACTGGGTCATTAATAGTTATTTCTTTAGCAATCACATGGTCTGATAATATTTTTTCAATATCACCATCAGCAGTATCATCATCTTCTTCTATATCTCCCACATCTTCAGATACTACTTCTATGTTGTTTTCTACAAATGAATTATATAAATTGTCTAAATTATCACTATCTAATTCTAATCCTTTTAATGCTACTGCTAGTTCTTCATATGTAATAAATCCATTAATTTTTCCTTGTTTTATTAACTCTTCTTTCCTTTGGTCAAATGTTTTAATTTCTTCAATCATAATAATTCCTCTTTTCTTAATTTATACTAAATTTCTTATTAGCAATTTTTGCTTTTTCTATTACATCTTTTTCTTGTTCAATTTTATTTTTTATATTTATATTATTTTGTTTTATGTTAGCTTTTTTGATACATAGTATATAGTCATCTATCGCTTCTTGCGTATACATATCTGGTAATTTTTGAATATTAATTTCTTGTATCATTTTAAAAGCTTCCTCATTTTGAGTCATTAAATAAGTATAAAAGTCCGCTTCTAATATGGTACCAAATTTGTGATAATAGCAGATAATTTCGTTAGATAAATTACGATAATTACTATCTGGCATAAATGATACTCTATTTTCTACCATAGTAATTACTTCTTTATATTTTATCATATAATAAATAAGTGCCCGTTCTGCAATAGTATGTTGTTTAAGTTTAGGTTTATTTACTATATTTACTTTATTAATGTTTTTATTTTCTTCTTTTTCCTGTTTGTTTTTTAAGATTTCATAGTTGTTTTTTAAGATTTCATAGTTAGTATTAAATTCTTTAGCTAGTTTATTTAATACTAAATCTACTTTGATATTATCTGGTTCTTTTATTAACTGTAATATAGCTTCGTTTAAATATTTAGCAATATCATCTATTTCATTTAGATTTTTACTTTTTTTTAACATCATTAAGTTAAAGTCTGTTACTGACATTGGATTATCTATATAGTTTTTAAATGATTGTTCTCCATATTTTAAGATATATTCATCTGGGTCTAAATCATCTGGTAGTCTTACTATTTTAGGAATTATATTTGCCTCTTGTAAAAGTTCTATACAGTTAATTGTTGCTTTTTCACCGGCTGAGTCTCCATCAAACATTAATATTATGTTATCACTTATTTTTTTTAATAGAGTTATCTGATTTTTTGTTACTGCGGTTCCAAGAGTTGCAACTGCGTTATCAATGCCTATAGTACTTGCTCTAATAACATCCATAAAGCCTTCCATTACTATTATATATTCTGATTTTTTTAATTTGTTTTTAGCATTATGATAGTTATATAGTAAAGAGCCTTTTTTAAAGAGTATAGTTTCTTTTGTATTTACGTATTTATTACTGTTAGTGGTATTGTATATTCTACCACTGAAGGCAACTACATTTCCTAGAGTATCCCAAATTGGAAATATTATTCTATTTAGGAAGAAATCCATATTGCTATCTGTAGTTAATCCTAATTTAGTTAATTCTGTAAGACTGTATTTTTTTGAAATAAGCATTTTAGTTAGTTTACTGTCATTTAGGGCTAGTCCAATTCCAAATTTTTTAATTGTTTCTATATTTATGTTTCTATTAGTTAAATAATTAATAGCATTTTCACCTAATTTGGTAAAAAGATTATTTTGATAATATTTTTCTGCTAAGGCATATGCTTCAATTTCTTTACTATTAGTTTTATTTTTTTCTTTTATAACATTAGTTAAGTTGTAACCTAAGTTGTTCCCTAATAATTTTACTGCTTCAATAAAACTAATATTTTCGTAATTCATTACAAAAGTAAATACATTTCCCCCAGCACCACAAGAGAAGCATTTATATATTTGTTTTACTGGGTCTACACTCATACTAGGTGAATGGTCATCATGAAAAGGACATATTCCAAATAAGTTTTTACCTTTTTTGATTAATTTGATATTATAACTTGATATTATATCTACTATATCTGTATTACTTCTAATTTCATTTATTAATTCATCACTAATATGCACTTTGTATTCACTTCCTCTCTATATATAATATTCGCTAAAAAAATCTAAATTTCTTTTTTTTATAACAATTATCTGTATAAATTCTTGTTTTAGTGTTTTTTTATAAACATACTATCTCCAAAAGAGAAAAAACGATACCTATTTTTAATAGCTTCTTGGTAAGCTTTCATAATATTTTCTTTACCTGCAAGAGCGGATACTAACATTATTAAGGTTGATTTTGGCAAATGAAAATTGGTAATTAAACTATCTATTGCTTTATATTTATAACCTGGATAAATAAAAATATCTGTATATCCACTACATTCTTGAAACTGTGAATATTTATTTATTACTGTTTCTAGTACTCTAGTAGTTGTTGTTCCTACACTAATAATATTATGACCTGTTTTTTTTGCTTTGTTTAATATTTCGCTTACTTCTTTACTCATCATATAAAATTCAGAGTGCATTTTATGTTTTGTTACATCTTCTACGTTAACTGGTCTAAAGGTCCCAAGGCCAACATGTAATGTAACATAACAAATAGTAATACCTTTTCCTTCAATTTTTTTTAATAATTCTTGTGTAAAATGTAGTCCTGCTGTTGGTGCGGCTGCACTACCTATATTTTTTGCATATACGGTTTGATATCTTTCTTTGTCATTTAATTTTTCATGTATATATGGTGGTAATGGCATTTGACCTAATTTGTCTAATATTTCATAAAATATTCCTTCATAGATAAATTCAAAATATTTTATGCCTTCTTCTTTACTCAATATACATTTTGCTTTTAGAAGTCCTTCACCAAAATTTATTATGTCACCTACTTTGACTCTTTTAGCAGGTTTACATAAACATTCATAAATATTATTTTTTTTATCTTCTAGTAATAATATTTCAATATGAGCCTGGGTCTTTTCTTTTACTCCTAATAATCTTGCTGGCATTACTTTAGTATCATTTAACACTAATACATCATCTTTGTTCAAATAATCAATAATATCAGAAAAATGTTTATGTATAATTTTTCCTGTGTCTTTATCTAATATTAATAATTTTGATTTATCTCTTTGTGGAATTGGTATTTGTGCTATTAATTCATTAGGCAAGTCAAAATCGAAATCATCTGTTTTCATATGGTTTCACCCCTTAAAAATACTTGCTTATTATAACACAATACTTGATAAAATGAAATATTATTTTTAATTATTTTGTAGTATTTTATATTATTTTGTTTACTTTATAAAAAAAGAAAGATTTCATAATGTTTCTTTCTTATAAATGATACTTAACTTTTTTATATAAAAAAAGTATAGCTTTAAACTATACTAATTCTAAAATAACTGTTAAGGCGTTATCTCCTTTTCTTTCTTTTAATTTAATAATTCTAGTGTATCCACCGTTTCTTTCTTTATAACGAGGGGCTAAAACTTCAAATACTTTTTTAACACATTCATTGTCATTGTGTAAAAAGGCTAAAGCTAATCTTCTTGATACAAGTGAGCCATTTTTACCATATGTTATCATTTTATCAAAACATTTTCTTACTTCTTTTGCTCTTGTTTCTGTAGTTTCAATTTTTTCATTAATAATTAGTTGTTTGGTTAAAGTAGCAAGCATGCTTCTTCTATGTTTATTATCTCTTCCTAACTTTCTATAAGCCATAATAATTCTCCCTTCTAGTCATCATTTCTAAACTTTAATCCCATGTCTTTAATTTTATCAATGACTTCTTTTAATGATTTCTTTCCTAAGTTTCTAATTTTCATCATTTCATTTTCTGATTTATCTACTAAATCACGAATTGTAAGAATGCCCGCTCTTTTAAGGCAATTATATGCTCTTACAGATAAATCTAAATCATCTATAGATGTTTCTAAGACTTTCTTATTAGGGTCTTCTTTCTTAGATGACATTAATCCTGCTGTATCTTCTATATCACTTATTCTTGTAATAATTTCAAAGTGTTCAACTAATATTTTTGCTCCTAGTGCTAATGCTTCTTCTGGTAAAATTGACCCGTTTGTCCATACTTCAAATGTTAATTTATCATAGTTATTGTTTTGTCCTACACGAGCAGGTTCTACTTCATAGTTAATTCTTTCTATTGGTGAATAAATACTATCTATAGCAATTAATCCCAATTTCTTATCACCAAGAATTTTTTTATTTTCTTCACTTCTTACATATCCTCTGCCACTTCCGACAGTCATTTCCATATTAATACTGCCACCTTCAGCAAGGGTACATATTAATTGTTCAGGATTAAGTATTTCAATATCAGCATCTTTTTCAAAATCTCCTGCATATACTTCACCTGCAGTTGATTTTGATAACCTTAATACTTTGTTATCATCATTAGAATAATTTTTAAGAACAACGCTTTTTAGATTTAGTACAATAGCGGTTACATCTTCAATGACACCATCTATCTTTTGGAATTCATGTTCTACACCATCTATTTTAACACTAGTGATTGCATCCCCAGGTAAACTAGATAGCATTACTCTTCTTAGAGCATTCCCAATAGTTGTCCCAAATCCTCTTTCTAATGGTTCTAATTCAAATTTACCATAATGATTACTTTCTACATATTCTGCTACTTTGTAATCTGGTTTTTCAAATTTTAACATAAACATCCTCCCTTTCTTATATTATCCACGTCTTCTTTTTGGTGGACGACATCCGTTATGTGGAATTGGTGTTTCGTCTTTAATAGCAGTTACTTCTAATCCTGCAGTTTGTAATGAACGGATGGCAGTTTCTTTACCTGAGCCTAGTCCTTTTACAATTACTTCTACTTTACGCATTCCTGCTGTAAAGGCTGCTTTCCCTGCAGCTTCTGCTGACATACCAGCTGCAAATGGAGTTGATTTCTTACTACCTTTTATTCCAAGAGTTCCTGATGATGCCCAACTGATAGCATTTCCTTCTTTATCAGTTATAGTTACTATAGTATTGTTAAATGTTGATTTAATATGAGCAATACCTTCAGGAACATTCTTTTTAACTTTACGTTTTCTTGCTTTATAAGCCATAATTATACCTCCTTAGTTAATTACTTTTTCTTATTAGCTACTGTTTTCTTTTTACCGCCTCTAGCAGTTACTGCATTACGGTTAGTTCTTTGACCTCTTACTGGCAATTTCTTTTTATGACGAGTCCCTTCATATGAATTAATTTCCATTTTAGTTTTAATATTCATACTAACTTCTCTTCTTAAATCACCTTCTACTACATATTTAGAAATTTCATCTCTTAATCTAACAATTTCATCTTCTGTTAAATTCTTAGCCTTAGTATCTAGGTTAACATTTGCATTTTTACAAATTGTTTTTGATAAATTTCTACCAATACCATAGATGTATGTAAGTGCAATTTCTATTCTTTTTTCATTAGGTAAGTCTATACCTTTAATACGTGCCATAATATTTTCCTCCTATTAACCTTGTTTTTGTTTGTGTTTTGGATTTTCACAAATAACCATTACTTTGCCATTACGTTTAATAACTTTGCATTTTTCACAAATAGGTTTAACTGACGCTTTTACTTTCATAATTTACCTCCTATTTTTGTTTCCTATAGGTTATACGCCCACGTGTTAAATCATAAGGTGATAATTCTATAACTACTGTATCACCTGGTATAATACGAATATTATTTACTCGCATTTTACCAGAAACGTGAGCTTCAATGATGTGTCCATTAGATAGTTGTGTTTTAAATTTACCACCAGGTATAATTTCTAATACTTTCCCTTCTACCTCAATAGTATCTTCTTTTCCCATCTAATCACCCTTTCTTAGTTAAAATTTCACAGCCATTTTTTGTTACAACAACAGTGTGTTCAAAATGTGCTGATGGCTTATTATCACCTGTTACTATTGTCCAACCATCATCTAATATAAATACTCTATGAGTACCTAAATTTAACATGGGTTCAATAGCAATAGTCATCCCTTCTTTTAGAAGTGGACCTTTTCTTTTTATATTATAATTAGGGACATCTGGTTCTTCATGTAGTTTTTTCCCTACTCCATGTCCTACTAATTCTCTAACAACGCCTAAGTGATGAGCTTTGGCATATTTTTCAATAGCGGTTCCTATGTCATTTAAATAGTTACCTGGTTTTACTTTTTTTATCCCTTCATATAATGCTTCTTCAGTATGATGTAGAAGATATGCCTTTTCAGTACTTACTTCTCCTACTTTATAACTCCACGCAGAGTCTCCATGATATCCTTTGTAACATGCTCCTATATCTATGGAAATAATGTCTCCATTTTTTATGGTACGGTTAGTTGGAATACCATGTACTACCTCTTCGTTTATTGAAGTACATATACTAGTGGGATAACCATTATAATTTTTAAATGATGGAGTAGCATTCATACTAATAATGAATTTTTCTGCTATCTCATCTAACTGTTTAGTAGTAATTCCTTCTTTTATGTATGGAATTAATTTTTGATGAGTTAAATAAACTATTTCTCCTGCTTTTTTCATTAAAGCTATTTCTTTTTCATTTTTAATAGTTATCATTTTTACCTTCTTAAGATTTCTTTAATACTATCAAAAGTTTCTAATGCAGTTGTGTTATCTTCAATTTTAATCTTTTCTAATATATTTTTTTGCTTGTAATAATTTAACAATGGATTTGTTTTTTCTAAATAGATATCAAATCTTTTTGAAAAAGTTTCCATGTTATCATCATCTCTTTTAATTAATTTGGAATTACATTTATCACATGTGTTTTCTTTTTGAGGAGATAATGATTTTACATTAATATTATAACTAGTGCCACATTTAGGGCATACTAATCTACCACTTATTCTATTTAAAGCAGTTTGTTTGTCAATATCTAGGAAGATAACCTTACCTATTTCTTTATTTAATTTTTCTAGTATTCCTTCATAAATCTTAGCTTGTTCTATATTTCTTGGATATCCATCTAAGATAAAACCATTTTCACAATCTTTTTGGCTTAGACGATTAAATAATAATTCTGACATTAAATTATCATTAACTAATGCGCCTGTTTCTATCACTTGCTTTATTTCATTACCAAGAATAGTTTCCTTTTGTATTTCTTCTCTTAGTAAATCTCCCGTTGATATATGAGGAATATTATACTCTTTACTAATTAATTTAGATTGTGTACCTTTCCCCGCGGCTGGAGGGGATACAAATATAATATTCTTCATTATTTTCTCCCACGGTAAGTTCTATTTACTAGACTACTTTCTAATTGTTTATAAGTTTCTAATGCTACACCAACAACAATCAAAATCCCAGTTCCTCCAATACTTACTGATGTTGGAAGTGATGAAATATTTGCAAATATTATTGGCATACCTGCTAGTATTGCTAGAAAAATTGTACCAACTAGTGTTAATTTTTTTAATACAGAAGTTATATATTCTGTAGTATCTTTTCCTGGTCTTATTCCTGGAATATATCCACCGTTTCTATTTAGATTTTTAGATAATTCTTCTGGATTTGCTTGTAAAATTGTGTAGAAAAATCCAAATACAAATATTAACAACATATATACTATAAATCCTATTGGTGTAGTATAATTTATATAATTTTCTACAAATGAAGTAAATCCTTCATTATTAATTAAATTTGCAATTAGCGATAATATTGATGTTACTGCGGATGCTAAGATAACAGGCATTACACCTGCAGAATTTAATTTAAATGGTATATAGGTTTGTCTTGCACCATATGCACTTGTTGTTTGATTTGCATATTGAATCGGGATTCTTCTTTCTGACATTTCAACAAAGATGACACCAACAATTATAGCTATATAAGCTAATATAAATAATCCATATATTAATATACCAATAAATAGGTTACTTGCATTTGTAACTAATGAGCTATATGCATCTACAAACATTCTAGGTACTGTAGAAATAATCCCCGCCATAATGATTAGTGAGATTCCATTTCCTATACCTTTTTGTGTAATTCTATCTCCTAGCCATAGTAAGAATGATGTTCCTGCTGTCATTATTAAAGCAGTCTTCATTATATCAATCGCATTATTACTTATCCCAAAAGCAATAGTCATCGCAATTCCTTGAATAAATGCAACAAATATACCTAAATATCTTGTAATTTGATTTAGTTTTTGTCTACCCTTTGCACCATCGTTTTTTAAATCAGTAAAGTAAGGAATTATATCCATTTGTAAGATACTAATTACGATAGATGCTGAAATGTATGGCATAACACCTAAACCAAATATAGAAAATTGTTTTAGTCCTCCACCACTGATAGCATTTAAGTATTCTAAAAACCCTAAATCTTTAGTGATTGCTTTTGTGCCAGGAACTGTTATAGTATTTCCAACTGCAAATATTGCTAGTGCAAGAAGTGTAAAAACAATTCTTTTACGTATATCTTTATTCTTTGGCCCCCATAAACTCTTAAGGTTTTTAAACATCTTAAATCACCTCTGTTTTTCCACCAATATTTTCGATTTTTTCTTTTGCACTATTAGTAAATTTATTAGCTTTAACTGTCAACTTTTTAGTTAAATTACCATTTCCTAATATTTTAACTCCATCTAATTTCTTTTTTATTAATCCTTTTTCTTGTAACATTTCAATTGTTACTATTGTATCATTATCAAATATTTCTAAATCTTCAACATTTACTGTTGCATATCTAATTTTAAAATCGTAATTTGAAAATCCTCTTTTTGGTAATCTTCTAAATAGTGGTAATTGACCTCCTTCAAATCCTGGGCGTACTCCACCACCACTTCTGGCATTTTGACCTTTATGTCCTTTTCCACTTGTTTTTCCTAATCCACTTCCAGCTCCACGTCCAACTCTCTTTTTTGCTTGTACTGAGCCTTCATTTGGTTTTAATTCATGTAATTTCATTATCCTAAAATCTCCTCTTTAGTTTTACCTCTTAAGGTAGCTATTTCATCTATTGTTTTTTGATTTTTTAATGCTTTTAGTGTTGCTCTAGCCATATTAATTTTAGTACTTGAGCCTAATGATTTAGACAAAACGTCTTTAACACCAGCTAATTCTAGGACATCTCTTACAGGGCCTCCTGCTTTAACTCCAGTACCTTCTGTAGCTGGTTTTAACATTACTTTAGAAGCTCCATCTTTAACAATTATTTCATGTGGAATAGTACGATTTTCAATTAGTGATACATTTATTAAATTTTTATTTGCGGCTTGGGTTGCTTTTTTTACTGCATCTGGCATTTCTTTAGCTTTACCAGTTCCAAGTCCTACTTTACCTTTTCTATTTCCTACTGCTACTGTTGCAGAAAAACGAAATTGGCGACCACCTTTAACAACTTTAGTTACTCTTTTTACTTCGATAACTTTTTCGTCTAGTGCAGGTTTTTTAATTTCTCTTTTGACATCTTTACCAGTTCTTTTCCTAGGCTTTTTAGTTGCTTTTTGGTCTATATTTTTTTCTTGCATAAGTAATCCTCCTTATTAGAATTCTAAGCCATTTTCACGTGCGGCTTCAGCTAAAGCTTTAACACGACCATGATATAGGTATCCACCTCTATCAAATACTACTTTAGTTATTTTTGCTTTTTTAGCTCTTTTAGCTATTTCAGTTCCGATTAATTTTGCTGCTTCCACATTACCACCATTTGTAATTTTTAATTCTTTTTCTAGTGTAGAAGCACTTACTAAAGTAATTCCTTTTGTATCATCAATGATTTGTGCTGATATGTTAGCATTTGACCTAAATACACATAATCTAGGTCTTTCACTAGTACCAGCTAAATTTTCTCTTATACGTTTATGTCTTTCTATACGCATAAGATTCCTTGATGTTTTTTTAATCATAAGTATTACTCTCCTTTACTTATTATTTAGATGCTTTTTTACCATCTTTACGACGAATATGTTCACCAGTATATTTAATACCTTTACCTTTGTATGGTTCTGGTTTTCTTATATCCCTAATTTTAGCCGCAAATTCTGATACTTGGCATTTATCTATACCTTCTATTTCAATTTCAGTATTGCTTATACTTTTTACAGTTAAGCCTTGTGGTACTTCAATATTTACAGGATGAGAAAATCCTGCTGTAATAGTTAGTGTATTTCCTTTTGGTGTAAAACGATAACCTACACCGTTGATTTCTAATCCTTTTTTATATCCTTCACTAACACCAACAATCATATTTTTAATATTAGCATTAGTTGTTCCATGCATAGCATTTGTAAACTTGTCTTCTTTTGTTTTTTCTACTGTTAAAGTATTACCTTCTAATTTAACAACAATATTTGCAACAGTATTTAGGGATAATTCTCCTTTTGGTCCTTTAACAGTTACTTTATTATCATTAATTTCTACATTAACATTGTCTGGTACTGTAATAATTCTTTTCCCAATACGACTCATAAGACACCTCCTTATATTTAATTTATTTTTACCAAATATATGCTAATACTTCTCCACCGACATTGTTAAGACGAGCCTTTTTATCTGTCATAACACCTTGTGGTGTTGAAATAATGGCAATTCCTAAACCGTTTAAAACTTTTGGTATTTCATTTGTTTTAGCGTATACTCTAAGTCCTGGTTTAGAGATTCTTTTAAGTCCTGTAATAACTCTTTCTTTATTTTGTCCATACTTTAAAGTTAATGTTAATGTGTTATTTTCCACTTTGAATTCTTCAATAAAACCTTCATCTTTTAAAATTTCAGCAATAGCTAATTTCATTTTTGAAGTTGGCATTACTACTTCTTTAGTTCGATTTTGATTTGCATTACGAATTCTAGTAAGCATATCTGCGATTGGGTCTGTCATTTAAATCCCTCCTTCTTATAATACATTCAAGCCTACCAGCTTGATTTTTTTACACCAGGTATTTGTCCTTTATATGCTAATTCTCTAAAACAAATACGGCATATTCCAAATTTACTCATAACAGCATGTGGTCTTCCACATCTTTGGCAACGAGTATATTTTCTAACTTTAAATTTTGGTTCTTTTTCAGATTTTACAATCATACTTTTTTTTGCCACAATATTATCCTCCTTAATAAGGTTATTTCCTAAAAGGAATTCCAAGTTCGTTTAGTAAATCAAAAGCTTCTTCATCTGATTTAGCAGTAGTTACAATTACAATATCCATACCGCGTACTTTTACAACACTATCAAAATCAACTTCTGGGAATATTAATTGTTCTTTTATACCAATTGTATAATTTCCTCTTCCATCAAATGATTTTGGAGATAATCCTCTAAAGTCTCTAACACGAGGAAGAGATATAGAAATTAACTTATCTAAGAAATTATACATTTTTTCTCCTCTTAAAGTTACTTTACAACCAATCTTATTTCCTTCTCTTAATTTGAAAGATGCTATTGATTTTTTTGCTTTTGTTGATACTGCTTTTTGACCTGTTATTTGTTCTAATTCTTTCATTGAAACTTCAAGTAGTTTAGAATTGCTAATTGCATCTCCTACACCCATGTTGACAACGATTTTTTCTATTTTTGGTACTAACATAACCGTTTTATAACTATGTTTTTCCATTAGACTTGGAATTACATCTTTTATATATTTTTCTTTTAGGCGGTTCATAAATATCCTCCTTCTTTATTAATCTATTTTTTCATTAGATTTTTTAGATATTCTAATTTTATTTCCTTTATTATCTATTTTATGTCCTACTCTTGTAGGTTTTTTAGTTTTAGAATCAATAATCATTACATTAGATCTATGAATAGGTGATTCTCTATCAACTATTTCACCAGTACCATTGTTATTTTTAGGTTTTAGATGTTTTTTTACTATGTTAATTCCTTCAACAACAACTTTATCATCTAACACTTTTGTTATTTTTCCTTCTTTGCCTTTATCTTTACCACAAATAACGACAACTCTATCACCTTTTTTTAATTTCATGTTAAATCCTCCTTTATTCTATAGCACTTCTTTAGCCAAACTTATAATTTTCATAAAGTCTTTATCTCTAAGTTCACGTGCTACTGGGCCTAAAACACGAGTTCCAACTGGAGTTTTATCATCTTTAATGATTACACATGCGTTGTCATCAAATTTGATATAGCTTCCATCTTCTCTTTTTACACCAAACTTACTTCTAACGATAACAGCCTTAACCACTTTACCTTTTTTTATGTTTCCGTTAGGAGTTGCTTTTTTAACTGTAGCAACAACGATATCTCCAATGTTACCAGTTTTAACTTTACTGCCACCTAACACTCTAATTACTAATACTTCTCTAGCACCAGAGTTATCGGCAACTTTTAATCTTGTTTCTTGTTGAACCATTTTATTTTCCTCCTTTAGAAATTTTAAAGTATTACAGCTTTTTCAATAACTTCAACTAATTCAAATCTCTTAGTTTTAGATAGTGGTTTGGTAGCTATTAATCTTACTTTATCACCAATTTTAGCTACATTTTTTTCATCGTGTGCTGTATATTTTTTAGAATATTTAATACGTTTACCATATAATGGATGCTTTTTATAAGTTTCTACTTTAACAGTAATAGTTTTATCAGCCTTATCTGATACCACAATACCAATTATTTCTTGTCTTATTTTTTCCATTATAATCCCTCCTTAGTAGAACGTTCTTTTAGAATTGTTTTTAATCTAGCAACGTCTTTTCTAAGTTCATGAAGTCTTGCAGGTTTTTCTAAAGAACCAGTTGCTTGTTTAAAACGTAGATTAAATAATTCTTCTTTACTTTCTTCTATTTTTTTGACAATTTCCTCAGTGGTCATTTTTCTTATTTCATTAGCTTTCATTAGATACACCACTTTCCTTTTTTATAAATTTACATTTGATAGGTAACTTGTGCATCGCAAGTCTTAAAGCTTCTCTAGCAGTTGCTTCATCTACTCCTGCAATTTCAAACATAATTTTACCTTCTTTTACAACAGCTACCCAAACTTCTGGGTTACCTTTACCTTTACCTTGTCTTGTTTCCAATGGTTTTTTAGTTAATGATAAATGTGGGAATATATTTACCCATACTTTACCACCACGTTTCATATATCTTGTCATGGCTACTCTGGCCGCTTCTATTTGTTGAGCAGTAATCCAAGCGCCTTCTTTTGCAACAAGTCCATAATCACCAAAGTGTAATTCTGTATTTCCTTTGGCTTTTCCTTCATATGGAATACGAAATGTTTTTCTATGCTTTGTTCTTTTTGGTATTAACATTGTTTTTACCTCCATTCCCTTTTGAGGAAAGAATTTCACCTTTGTATATCCAAACTTTTACGCCAATTTTACCATATGTAGTATCGGCTTCTGAAGTTGCATAATCAATATCCGCTCTTAAGGTATGTAATGGAGTTGTTCCTTCACTATAACCTTCACCACGAGCAATATCGGCTCCTCCTAAACGTCCAGATACTAAAGTTTTAATTCCTTTAGCTCCAGCTTTCATTGTATTTCTAATTGCTTTCTTTTGGGCTACTCTAAATGATACCCTGTTTTCAATATTATGTGCTATGTTATCTGCAACTAGTTGAGCAACTAGGTCAGGGTTTTTAATTTCTACTATTGATATTTGTACGTTTTCATCTATTAACTTAGATAATTCTTTTTTTACTGTTTCAATTTCAGCACCTTTTTGTCCAATGATAAGACCCGGTTTAGATGCGTGTATAAAGATTTCAGTTCTCTTTTTATTTCTTTCGATTACTATACTAGCGATGCCTGCATCTTTGTACTTTTTGTTTAAAAATTTACGGATTTTACTGTCGTTATCCAAATATTTAGCAAAATCTTTACTATTTGCATACCATTTAGATTCCCAATCTTTATTAATTCCGATTCTAAGTCCTACTGGACTAACTTTTTGTCCCATATTGCATCCTCACCTTCTACTTATTTCTTTCATCTAAGATTATTGTTATATGACTTAGTTTGTGGTCATTTCTTCCCACACGTCCTCTTGAGTCCATTTTTGCTCTTTTTAGTACAGGTCCTTCATCAACATAACAAGTCTTTACATACAAATTATCACTATTTAATTTTTGATTATTTACAGCGTTGGCAATAGCTTGGTTCAATACTTTTTCTATTACTCTAGCTGCTTTTTGGTCTTGGTTTTTTAAAATTGCTAAAGCATCATTTGCACTTTTACCCCTTATCAAATCAATTACAAGGCGGGTTTTTCTAGGTGCAATTCTAATCATTCTTGCTTTTGCGATAGCTTCCATATTTTCCTCCTAAATTTTTAGTTATTTCTTCTTTTTATCTTCGCCGTGTCCACCACATTTGCGAGTTAGTGAAAATTCACCTAACTTATGTCCTACCATATCTTCGGTAACATAAACAGGAATGAATTCTTTACCATTGTGTACTGCAAATGTATGTCCAATAAAATCAGGATATATTGTAGAACGACGAGACCAAGTTTTGATAACTTCTTTTTTTCCACTTTCGTTCAATAGTTTTACTTTGTTTAGTAACCTATCAAACACGTAAGGTCCTTTTTTTAAACTTCTTGACATTTCTAATCAATCCTTTCTTTATCTATTTTTTACGACGAGTAACTATAAATTTGTCTGATGCTTTTTTGTTTTTTCTAGTTTTTAAACCAAGTGCTGGTTTACCCCATGGAGTCATTGGTCCACTTCTACCTATTGGAGCTCTACCTTCACCACCACCATGTGGATGGTCATTAGGATTCATTACAGAACCCCTAACAGTTGGACGAATACCCATATGTCTCTTACGACCAGCTTTACCAATATTTACTAATTCATAATCTTCATTACCAACTACTCCAATAGTAGCACGGCATGTACCTAGTATTTTTCTAGTTTCACCACTAGCTAATCTTATCATTACATATTTACCTTCACGACCAAGTATTTGAGCAGAATTACCAGCACTTCTTGCTAATTGTCCCCCTTTACCAGGGCGAAGTTCAATGTTATGTATTGTTGTACCTACTGGAATGTTCATAATTGGTAGAGCATTTCCTACTTTAATATCGGCATTTTCACCTGATACAACAATATCTCCTTTTTTTAATCCTTTTGGAGCTAAAATATATGATTTTTCTCCATCTTTATAACTTATTAAAGCGATGTTTGCACTTCTATTTGGGTCATATTCAATACCAACAACTCTTGCTGTAATATCATCTTTGTTTCTTTTGAAGTCAATCAAACGATATTTTCTTTTAACTCCACCACCACGATGTCTTACAGTAATTTGTCCTTTGTTATTACGACCAGTTACTTTATTTTTTGTAACTAATAGACTTTTTTCAGGAGTTTTCTTAGTAATATCAGCATTATCTAAAGTACTTTTTCCTCTTAAGCCATTAGTTATAGCTTTATAATTTTTAATTGCCATTATTTAAACCTCCTTTTATTAGTCTAAGCTAATAGTAGAACCTTCTTTTAATGTAACATAAGCTTTCTTATATTTGTGTGTCATACCAGAATAGCGCCCAACTCTTTTTTTCTTTGGATGTGATAATGTGGTATTAACACTTTTTACTTTTACATTAAATATTTTTTCAATTGCTTGTTTTATTTGTGTTTTATTTGCTTTAACATCTACTTTAAATACATAAGTGCCATTTTGTTCACAAGTAGCACTTTTTTCTGTGATAATTGGAGAAGTAATTATTTCTCTATAACTATTCATTAGAAAGCGCCTCCTCTAATTTAGTTAATGCTTTTTCTGTAATTATCATTTTATCTGCTGTAATAACATCTAAGGTGTTTATTTCGTCATTTCTAATTACTTTTACATTACCCATATTTCTTGAAGATAAGCAAATATTTTCATCTAATTCTTCTAAAACTATTAATACTTTATCATTAATAATATTTAGATTTTTTAAGAAGTTCATCATTTCTTTAGTTTTATTAGTTTCAAAATTAATATTATCAATAACTATTAATTCTTTGTCAATTACTTTATATCCTAAAGCTGATGTTAATGCTAATCTTCTTTCTTTTTTGTTTTGTTTTTTAGAATAATCTCTTGGTGTTGGTCCAAATACTATACCGCCACCTCTCCATTGTGTTGCACGAATAGAGCCTTGACGGGCGTTACCTGTTCCTTTTTGTTTCCAAGGTTTTCTTCCTCCACCAGATACTTCACTTCTAGTTTTAGTACTGTGGGTTCCTTGTCTTAATGATGCTTGTGCTAAAACAACGGCGTTATATAACACTGCATCATTAGGTTTACTTATAAATACATTATCTTTTAATTTAATATCTTTAATTTTTTCACCTTTGGTATTAATAATATCTATTTTTGACATTTTATTTTCCTCCCTTCATCACTTATTTTTTTGTGTATTATATTTATGACTTTAGTGATGATTATTCGTTAGTATTTTCCACAGTTTCTTTGCTAGTTACTTCTTCTTGTTGTTCTTCTGGTATGTTTTCTTCTTTAACATCCTCGATATAAGTAACTAATTCTTCTTTAGATTTTATAATACCATCATTTTTTACTGCAGGTTTAATAAATACTATACCTTTTTTTGGTCCTGGAACATTACCTTTAATTAATAAGCAACTATTTTCTAAATCAACGCTTATTATTTCAAGATTTTGAATTGTTCTTGTAGCATTTCCCATATGACCTGGCAACTTTTTACCAGGTAGAACACGCATTGGCAACATTGTTCCCATAGAACCTACACCACGATGATATTGACTACCATGACCCATTGGTCCACGAGTTTGATTGTGTCTTTTGATAACACCTTGGAAACCTTTACCTTTAGAAGTGCCAGTTACATCTACCATTTCGCCGTTTTCAAATATATCAGCTTTAATTTCATCACCTAATTTGTAAGCACTTACATCAACACCTCTAACTTCTTTTAGAAAGCGCTTAGGGGTTGTATTTGCTTTTTTGAAATGACCCATTTCTGGTTTATTTGTGTGTTTTTCTTTTTTATCAGCAAAAGCAATTTGA
>CAZTUM010000002.1:17175-46495 GCA_964616645.1 uncultured Muribaculaceae bacterium
TCATATCCAACTTGAATAGCATCATAACCATCATTTGCAACTGTTTTAATTTGAGTAACAATATTTTTTTCAACTTCAATTACAGTTACTGGGATTAATTTACCTTCTGTTGTAAACACACCGGTCATACCAATTTTACGACCTAAGATTCCTTTTTTCATTTTTTCCTCCTATAACTTTATTTCTACTTCAACACCACTTGGTAAATCTAAATGACTTAAAGCGTCAATTGTTTCTTTACTAGGATTGTTGACATCGATTAATCTTTTATGCGTACGCATTTCAAATTGTTCACGTGAATCTTTATATTTATGTACCGCTCTTAATATTGTATATTTTTGTATTTCGGTTGGTAATGGAACTGGTCCACTTGCTTCGCCACCTGTTCTTTTAACAGTTTCTACAATTTTTGCAGCCGCATTGTCTAGGATTCTGTGTTCATACGCTTTTAATTTAATACGTACCTTAGTCTTTGGCATAATTTGTCCTCCCTTCGTCTATATCTAGTATAGACTAGCTCCGTGCAAATAACCCAACTTTGCCTTTTTGTAATTAAACAACTTAACCAGGCGTATCAGCAACCTTGCACATCTAAGCTCGCCACACAAAGATAATTATACTAAATAATTATATGAAATGCAAGCATTTTTTTTACTTTTTTTTATTTTTTTTATGGGTTACAAATACAATTTAAAAAAAACAAATTAACATAGAAATATATGCTAGATTTGTCTATTTATTTGGCTTTTGGATGAGCTTTGTTGTATACTTCTTTAATACGGTCATTAGTTATATGTGTATAAATACTTGTGGTATTTAATGAGGAATGTCCTAATAATTCTTTTACATTTACTAAATCAGCACCTTCGTTTAATAAGTCAGTTGCAAATGTATGCCTAAATGTATGGGGAGTTATTTTGCTTTTAATACCTGTTTTAATTAATATATTTTTAATTATTTGTCTTACTTTGGCTTCACTTATTTTATTTCCTTTATCATTAAGTAAAAGATATTCATTATTTTTTGATTGTATATTGTTTCTATCTTTTAAATATTTATGAAGAATTTTATTTGTAGTATTATTATAGAAAACATATCTTTCTTTATCCCCTTTTCCTACTACTTTAATTGATTGAGAAGAAAAATCGATGTTTTTTAGTTTAATATTTACTAATTCTCCTACCCTAAGACCAGTTGCGTATAATAATTCTATAATTAGATGGTCTCTTAATCCTATGCCTTTATCTTTACAAGAATTAATAATAATACTCATTTCTTGATGATTAATGAATGATGGTATTTTTCTATCAATTTTGGGATTTTTAACATCTTTAAATATATTATTTTCAATAATGTGTTCTTTTTTTAAATATTCATAATAAGTTCTAATAGTACTTAAGTGCCTAGATATACTTCTTTTACTTATTTTCTTTTCATTTAAGTAATTTAAATATTTGCTTACTATATCTTTTTTATCTTCATTAATTGATATGTTATTCTTAGTTAAAAATATTTGATAGTCCTTTAAATCATACATATAACTATTAATTGTTTTTTCTGAATATATTTTTATGTATTTTAAATATTTCTTAAATTCTTCAATATACATATTATCATACTTCTCTTCTACTTGTATTTTTTAATTATATAATTTGATAATATAAGTGCATCATATGCTGATGATAATACTTGATAAGTATCTTTTTTTATACTATCACCAATAGCAAATATTCTTTTTATGGATGTTTCATAATTTTTATTTACAATTATATATTCTTCTTCTTTTTTTATGTTTGTTATAAAATTTGTATGTGGTATATATCCAATGGCAACAAAAATTGAATTAACTGGTAAGTTGATGTTATTATTAACGATTATTCCATCTAGTGATTTATCTTTAATGTTTAATTTAGTAATATTTGCATTGTACATTATATTTATATTATTTCTTGATAGTAATCTATCTAAATTAATTTTTTCTACTTTTAATTTTTCACCTCTATATATTATGGTTACTTTTTTACATATGTTAGATAAATATAGAGCCTCTTCTACAGCACTTCTTCCCCCTCCTAAGACTGCGACTTCTTTTCCCTTATTAAAAGCCCCATCACATATAGCACAATAGCTTATTCCACTTCCTACTAATTCATCTGCATGAGGAATGTTTAACTTACGTGGTTCTCTTCCTGTTGCTATTACTACGTTTTTTGCTTTAATTTTATTATTCTTTGTTATGATTTCATGATATTTTTTGTTATGTGTAAAAATATTAGTAACTTCATCAAAAAGAAAATTTGTGCCTAATGTATTTATTTGACTATATAAGTTACTTGCAAATGTTGTACCATCTATAGATGAAATTCCAGGATAATTTTCTAAATTAATTATTTTATTTAATTGTCCTCCTGGAGCATTTTTTTCTATTATTAGATTTTTTATTCCTGCTCTATTTAAATATAATGAAAGACTCATTCCTGCTACTCCACTGCCAATTATAACTACATCATATATTAATTCCATTAGTTTTCTCATTCCTTTCATAATAATAGTTTCTTTTTTTGCTTGTTAGTAGTCCTATAATACCAATTATGACTAAAATTATAGAAACAATTTGACTAATACGAAATGTTTTTAGATAAAGACTATCTTGTCTTAATCCTTCTATAAAAAATCTACCTAATCCATAGTAAGAAAAATATAAATATGTAAGATTACCTTCTTTTAGTTTTTTAGAAAATTTTCTTATACAAATTAAGATTACAAAACCAACTAGACACCATATTGATTCGTATAAAAAAGTTGGTTGATGGTATGCACCATTTATATACATACCTTCAATAATAAAATTAGGAATATGTAGATTTTCTAAGAATGATTTAGTTGCAATTGGTCCATATGCCTCTTGATTCATAAAATTACCCCATCTACCTATTGCTTGACCTAATATTAAAAAAGGAACAATTACATCTAGTGTTTTTAGTATAGGTTTTTCTTTTTTTTTGCAATAATAAATAGTGTATATAAGTCCTGCTAGTACTGCACCATATATTGCAAGACCACCTTCCCATATATATAATACTGATATTAAATTATTTTTAAATGAAGAAAAATTAAATATTACATAATAAGCTCTTGCACCTATAATAGCGATAATTATGACATTAAATAGTAAGTCATTAATAAATACACTACCTATGCCTATTTTTCTAGCTTCTTTTTGACAAAAAATAATTCCTATTACTATTGCTAATAAAATAAATAATGAATAATAATATATTTTTATTGGGCCTATTTCTAGTAATATATTATTCATTTTTATCATCTCTTCTTCTTATTATTGGTTTAATAATTAATCCATCCATTAATATATTAAATACTGATATTAATATTGCAATAAAGAATGGTATTATTATACCTTTAATTTGAAATTTACTACCTAAAAAGAAACTTGCTATGTATAGTATTAATACATTTATTAAAGGATAAAACAATCCCCATGTTACCGCGGTTAAAGGGAGGGTTAGATAAAATAAAACTGGTTTTATCGTTTGGTTTAATATGTAAATAATTATTGAGGCTAAAAAAGCATATAAACCAAAATATTCATTAGATATGGTAAAACTATCAAATAAAATTGACATGGTTATTAACACTATAGCATAACATACTATGTATAGTATCCATTCTAAAATTTTATTTTTAATTAATTTTTTATCATTGTTTTTTTCTTCAATAATTATCATTTTTTTCATTTAAATCACTCTTTCTTTAATTATACTAAATTCTAAATATTTTAATTACTTTTTTTATCCTTAATTATACTTGTTTTTATTAATATCCATAATGTTAATATAAATAATATAGTATAAATTATTATACCTAGTTTAGTATCTTTTAATACATATATAATTGAGGCTACTGCGAATAAAATATCTACTAAATATATTATTATTATTGTTTTTCTTACAGATGAGGTCATATTCATAATTTGATGATGTAAATGCTGTTTATCAGGAGTCGCTATTGATTCTCCTTTTAATTTTCTTCTTATTATAGCACAGACAGTGTCTAGTATTGGTATAGCTAATAAAAATATTGGAACAATTATAGAAGTAAATGTTACATTTTTAAATCCTAGTAATGCTATTACTGATATTATATAACCTAAAAACATACTACCTGTATCTCCCATGAATATTTTTGCAGGTGGAAAATTATGATATAGATACCCTAGAGTACTTCCTAACATAATAAAGCTTAATAATGCTTCTAGTGAATTATAATTATTTATCATAATACATATAATACCTATTGTTAAAAAGTAAATACTAGATATACCAGAAGATAATCCATCTAAACCATCTATTAAATTTATACAATTAATTATGCCCACTATGAATAATATAGTCATTGGTATAGCTAAAAAGCCAAAATTAACATAAAATCCAAAAGCACTAACTTCTGTTAAAACTAAGTTTCCGTATAATGGTATTAATGATGCAGCAAGAACTTGCCCTATTAGCTTATATCTTGGTTTTAATGGATTTATATCATCTATTAAACCAGTTAATATTATAATAAAACTACCTATTAGAATAGAATTCATAACAATTGATTGTTTTCCGAAAAGGACATACCCTAATAGAAAACTTAAAAACATGCCTAATCCACCTAATTTTGGCATTGTTTTTTTATGCATACGTCTATTATCTTTAGGAATATCCAAAGCCCCAATATAAAAAGCAATTTTCTTCATTAATGGCATTATTAATACAGATGTAAAAAATGTTGCTACAGTTATTGATATAATTCTTGTTAAATTTGGGTTCATGCTTTCACCTCTCTATTAATATTTTATCATATTTTAGAAGATATTGATATAATTTTAATTATTTTTTTATTTAGCTATATTATAATTATTTATTTACTATATAAAAAGATGTCATAATCTGGTTGTCCACGGTATGTTTTATAATATATTATACTACTATAATTTTCCCGTCCAGATTACTGACATCTGCATGTATTGTATCATAAGTTTATAATATTATTACAAGAAATAATAATTATTTGACACCTAATGTAAAATTTGTCTTTTTTAATTTTTTTATTTTACCGTTATTAAATTTTTTGTATTCGTTAATTATTATGGTATTATTTTTAAAATATAAATACTGTTATTAATTCCATTATTATATTAAAATATATATATTATTTTTTATTACTTGATAAGATTATAATTTTTATAAAAAAAATAAGGAGTATTTTGTATATGAAAAATTTTTTTGTTAACGGTTCTCTTAATTTAATCAAAAAAAATAACCCTAATTTTGATAGAGTAAAACTAGAAGAATTAGAATATGGTCTTACTAGTATTTATCTTACTTTTACAAAGATGGTTATTCTTTCTACAATTGCAATTTTACTTGGTGTATTTAAAAACTATTTATTATTGTTATTATCTTATAATATAATACGTACTAATGCTTTTGGACTTCATGCTAGTAAAAGTATTTATTGTTTGATAAGTTCTTTACTTTGTTTTGTTGGTGGTGTATATATATGTGAATATATAAAAATTAATTTATTAGTCAAAGTAATATTAACTATTATGTGTATTATATGTTTAGTAAAATATGCTCCCGCGGATACAGAAAAAAGGCCTTTGATAAACGTGTCTAAAAGAAAAAAATATAAACTTTATAGTGTTATATCTGGAGTTATTTATTTAATACTAATACTTATATTAAATGATAATATAATTTCTAATTATTTATTATTAGGTCTTATTGAGGCAGTTATAATGATACATCCTTTAGTTTATAAGCTATTTAATTTCCCTTTTGATAATTATAAAAAATATGCTTTATAGCATTGAAGTAGTAAAATTTTTTTAGGAGGGAGGTTATGTATATGAAGTTTATTGCAAAGTTTTTAACTCATATTGCTAATATAGCTGTAAATACGGGGACTCAAGCTTGCTTGTATTTTGTTGTAGATGAACCAAAGATGCCTAATAGTTTATTAAATAAATAGATATATTTTTTTTTATTATTATTTAAAAAAAATCTACCTAGACATTTTTACTAGATAGATTTTCTTCTCTTATGATTAACTTTTGTGTATACAACTCTGGTGTAACTTTGTTTTCACTTGCAAACATATTATTATCTTTGATTATCTTTTTAACTAGACTTAATCCATAACCACGACCAGCTCCTTTAGTACTATATCCAATGTTGCTAAATTTATTTGTATTTAACTCTCCATTATAACTATTAGATATAATTATAGAAGCATGGTCATCATGATTATATACTTCAATACCAATAATTTTATTATTTGATATTACACTAGCCTCAATAGCATTATCTAAATATACACCAATTATTTTACATAAATCTTTATATTTATTAGTACTTAATTTGTGTAATACAGATTTTTCAACGCTTTTTGAAATGCTTATGTTTACTTTTAAGCCTGTTAATTCTGCTTTATTAATTTTATAGTAAAATAATCCTTTTAGTCCATTTGCTGGTAAGTAACCCAGTTTGGCATATTTTACTTTATCAAAACTAGTTTTTTCATTTAATATACTATCAATATAGTCAATAATATCTTTATCTTTGCTTTTATCAGTTATTTTAGATTTAATATTTATAAGTGTATTTTTATTTTCATGTTGGGATATTCTTTGTTCTTCTATAATAGTTTCATATTCTTTAACAAATTCTATTAAATTATCATATTCTCTGGTAATTTTTTCATTTTTTATTTTTTGATTAATTAGACTAAATATAATTATCAAAAATGTAATTATAGAAAGAATAGCAATAAACAAATTTTCATTTAATTCAATGCTATTAAATGCAAAAAAGAATATTCCATAAATACTAGCAATAGTTAATATTATATAAAAACTTAACATTTTATTATAAGTTGTTTTTAATGTTAGTAATTTTTTTAATTGCTTTTTTAGTATTTTTGCTAAAATAACAAAAATAACACATACTAACAAATTAGCATAAATGTTGCCAAAAACATCTTTATATAAAACTTCTATATCTATATTTACAATGTATACCCATATTATAAATGCTGTCATATCACTAACAAGTAGTATTACTCCATGTAAAAATGATACAAATATAGCTTTAGTTAGTTTTAGGTTAAATACAAATTTAAATATTAATGTATTAATAGCAAAATTAATAATACTTCTAATCGAGTTATCGAAAAGGTCATAAATAATTCCATATAATACTGCATATGCAATCACTATTACCGTTGATATAATTATATTCTTTTTATTTGGCTTAACGTCACTAATTAAATATCCAAATATGATACCTATTGCTGATAATAAGATACCACCGAAGAATCTACTTAAGGTTATTGACATAACTTGCAAAATCCTTTCTCATTCTAAATGATAATAATTCTTTTTTTAAGCCTGTTTTAAATACTACGGTACGTTCACTAGCAGTAACACTTTTAACGTTATTAACATTTACAAGACAATTTTTATGGCATCGGCGAAATGTTGCACCTAGAATTTTTTCTAATTCTTTTAGTTGGCAATTTGTTTCATATTCTCCTCCATCTTTAGTATATATAATACTTATTGTTCCGTTTAAGCTTTTAATATAAAGTATTTCATCATATGGTAATCTATATGTTGTATAGTTATATGTATATGTTAATACATCTTTTTTATTAAGAATTGTTAGTGCCTTTTTCAATGTTTGTTCTAGTATTTTTTCGTATGTAGCAAATTTAGAAATATAATCTAATACCATTAGTCTGGATTCAAATACAGAATCTTTGCATTCATTATGAGAAGTTAGAATTATAATTATACTATCCCAATCGAACTCTCTTATTTTATCCGCTATTTCTAAACCTGATAGACTAGGTAACTCAATATCTAAGATATACACTTTTTGACCATTTTGCTCTTTAATTATTTTTTCTAGTTTTGAATTGTAATCATTAAAACAGAATGTTTGATAATCATAATCGTAAGGCATCATTACCTTGTTAATAATAAATTTGCTTTTTGAAACAACTTCTTCGTTGTCATCACATATTATGTATTTAATCATACTGTGTTCTCCTCCCAACTACGCCGTATTATATCACTAAATTGTTTTTATGTAAATCATAAGGCTACATTTTTTCTAAAAAAAATAAAAGATATTTATAATTCAGAGTTATAAATATCACACACATATGATTATTAACAGATTTTCTTTCATTCTAACTTAACGCTTTTTAATAGTTTTCAACTGCGAAATTTGAGCTATATCACATTTATATATGTTTTTTTCATAAAAATGTTAATTTCTAATTTAATTAATTTAATAAATATATTATAACAAAATATGTTAATTATTACACTCATTATATATTAATTTTGAATGCGTATCTTCTATAGTCAAGAGTCCCATAACTCCGTGTGCTTTTTATAAATCTTTAATACTATATGGATTAGATTCTTTCATCATCTCATAAGCTTTATAGGTGTTTTTTACTTATTGTATTTCTTTTTGATTATCAAGTACTTATTTACCATTAATAACATCTTTAACTTGATTAAACGATAAAGATTTTTCTTCAATAGATAAAGATGAATATATTGAATGAATATCTTAGTACTGGCATTTTGTTTTAAATAGTAAATGTTGGTATATTTAATTTATATTTGGTTATATTATATTTGAGGTGATATAATGGAAAAAGATAAAAACTGTGAATGTAGTTGTGAAGAAGTTACTAAAGTAGAAACGGGTGTTTATAATAATGATGATGATTTAGATTCAGATGTTATTGATGATGAAAATGATGAGATACAGTAATATCATTGTAATAAATTTTTGTAGACCATTTGCAATTTTGTAATGGTCTTTTTATGTTTTTATAATATTACCCAATTTTTTTATTACTTTTTTTTCTATTCTTGATATATATGACTGACTTATACCTAAGAGTTCTGCGACTTCTTTTTGAGTTAATTCTTCTTTACCATTTAATCCGTATCTTAGAGTCATTATCTCTTTATCTCTTTTGTTTAATTTATTTATTTCTGTATTTAAAATTTTTTTATCTAATTCTTCATCTAAATTTTTAGTAACTATATCTTTTTCTGTTCCTAGAACATCTTCTAAATGTAATTCATTTCCTTCACTATCAAAGCTTAAACTAGCTTCAAAACTTACTTCACTTTTTTTACGTTTTGTTTTCCTTAGATACATAAGTATTTCATTATCTATACAACGACTAGCATAGGTTGCTAATTTAATATTTTTATCTAATCGATAAGTATTTACACCTTTAATTAAGCCTATTGAACCAATTGATACTAAATCTTCTAAGTCAATATTTGTATTTTCATATTTTTTTGCTAGAAAGACAACTAGTCTTAGATTGTGTTCTATTAATTTATTTCTAGCATAGTTATCTCCTTGCATTGATAGTTCTACATAATGAATTTCTTCTTCTTTAGTAAGTGGCTCTGGTAAGATATCACTGCTTCCTACGTAAAATACATTATTTACTTCTTTAATAATTTTATTTAATAGTTTTAATAGTTTCATTTTATTCCTCCAATATTTTTTTATGTAATATGACATTTGCGTGTCCTATTTTTAAATCTTTATCTGATAAACCTAAAAGAATATTTTTCTTTATACCAACTCCTTTAATTAATATCTTATCAATTATTAAGCATTTTAATAGACCATGGTTGTCTATAGTATCGTATGGTACTAATAAAATATTATTATAATCAATAGTTATTTCTTTTTTGCTAATTAATATTATTGGTCTTTTTTTGAATGGGTCATATAAATTGTTGCCCGTATCTAAGAAACCTACTGTAGATATGGTTTTACCATCTTTAAAATATATGATTATATTATAATAATTAGAATATGTATTTTTTATGTTTTTAGCTTGTTTTATATAAATATATGTTATTACTGGTAATAATATTATAGATACAATTAAGTTTAGTGATAGCCCATTTTTATAAAAAATTAAGCCTATATTATCATAGCCATATTCTATATTTATTAGATATAAAAAGCCCCCTAAAAAGATACTAATTATATATAAATAAGCAATGTTAATTAAAGTATATTTTATATTATAATTTCCAAAGCTTGTTATTGACATTAAATAAGCAAATAAGAATTTTATTATAAATAATGTAATGTTATTTAGTTTTAAAAAGAGACATATCAATGTTAAACTACCAACTAAAGCACCTAATAGTATTCTTAAAAAGGTAGTTTTTCTTTTTAATACTATTGCTGTTGTAAATAGTAAAAAGGCATCAAATGAATAATTTAAGATAAATACTAAATCTAAGTAAACTGTCATAAGTATCACCAGTTATAATTATAAAAAAAATATAACAAATTAATTGTCATATTTTTGTTAAATAATATATATTTTTATATTTTGTAGTTATCTTCTAAGGAAAATTCTACGTTTTCTTCTATCCAATTTTTTCTTGGTTCTACTGCATCCCCCATTAAAACACTTACTCTTTTTTCCGCTAAGGCTGCATCTGTGATACCGACTTTAATTAAGTTTCTAGTTAACGGGTTCATTGTGGTTTCCCATAATTGTGATGCGTTCATTTCACCTAATCCTTTGTATCTTTGAATGCTATAATTCTTTTTTCCGTTGGTTAATTTTTTTAATTCTTCGTTGGTCCACGCGTATGATTCTTGTTTGTTAGAAAATCTTACTTTGTATAGAGGCGGCATTGCAATATATAATTTACCATTTTCTATAAGTGGTTTCATATAACGGTAGAAGAAAGTTAATAATAAGCATTGAATATGTGCTCCATCATCATCAGCATCGGTCATTATAACTATTTTATCATAATTGCAATCTTTTATATCAAAGTCTAACCCTACACCTGCACCAATAGTATGAATTAAAGTATTTATTTCTTCATTTTTATAAATTTCCTCTATTTTTGATTTTTCTGTATTAATTACTTTACCACGAAGTGGAAGAATAGCTTGATATTTTCTATCTCTTCCTTGTTTTGCAGAACCACCTGCTGAATCTCCTTCTACGATAAATATTTCATTTTTACTCTTATCTTTACTTTGAGCTGGTGTAAGTTTACCACTTAATATTTTCTCTATTTTATTTTTATCTTTTCCTTTTCTGGTTTCCTCTCTTGCTTTTCGGGCAGCTTCTCTTGCATCTTTACCTTTTAAGGCTTTATCTATTATTTTTGTTGCAATTGTTTTATTTTCTTCTAAGAAATATTTTAATTTTTCTGAAGTTATATTTTCCACGATGCTACGAGCTTGAGGAGTACCTAGTTTTGATTTTGTTTGCCCTTCAAATTGAAGTAAGTCTTCTGGGATTTGGATACTTATAATTGCGGTTAATCCTTCTCTTACATCACTGCCTTCAAAGTTTTTGTCTTTACCTTTTATAATGTTGTTTTCTTTGGCATAATCATTTAATACTTTTGTGATAGCGGATTTAAATCCTACTTCATGGGTTCCACCATCGCTTGTTTTGACATTATTAACAAAGCTAATTATATTTTCTGAGTAACTGTCTGTATATTGAAGCGCAATTTCTACATTAATTTTATCTTTTACTGCACTTATGCATAATGTTTTGTGAAGTGCATTTTTCCCTTCATTTAGATAATCTACAAAGGCTTCTAATCCATTTTCATATAAATATTTTTCACTTCGAGATTCTATTTCATCTATTATTTCTATAGTAAGACCATTTACTAAAAATGCACATTCTTGCATACGTTCACATATAGTTGAAAAGCTAAAATTAGTACTAGAGAAAATATTTTCATCTGGTAAAAAATGAACAGTTGTCCCTGTTTTGGAAGTTGTTCCTATTTTTTTTAATGGTATATCTACTTTGCCTCCGTTTACAAATTTTATATAGTATTCTCCTCCATCTTTTCTTGTAGTAACTTCTAGGTAGCTACTTAATGCGTTAACTACCGATGCCCCTACACCATGTAATCCACCTGATACTTTATATCCCCCATCAGAGAATTTACCTCCTGCATGAAGCACAGTGTATATTACTTCAGGAGTACTTTTTCCTGAAGAGTGCATTCCTGTTGGTAGTCCTCTTCCTCTGTCAGTTACGCTTATACTACCATCTTTATGCATTGTTATTTTTATATTATTCCCGTATCCATTTAAAGCTTCATCTACACTATTATCTACAATTTCCCATATAAGATGATGTAATCCTCTTTTGTCTGTAGAGCCAATATACATACCAGGCCTTTTACGAACTGCTTCTAATCCCTCTAATATTTTTATGGAATTTTCATCATATTTTGCTGTCATAGATATCACTCTTTTCTACTTTTGTTAGAATTATTATAACAAAAAAAAAGAAAACAAGCAATAATGATTGTCATTAACCTGTAAATCTATTTTAATTTTTCTTTTAGCGTAGTACTATCTATATCAAATGTTTTGTTAGTACAGTTATAAATAATTGTTACTGTGTATGTTGTGTCAATTGTTTCGTTTGTTTGTGGATGTTTAGGAACTTTAGATAGATAATTTTTGGCAAGTAGTTCGTTTATACTAATTTCTTGTTCATCTTGTTCATTTATACATGTAATCCAATCTAAATTCCATTTGTTTTCTTTTGCATAGTTAAGCGCTGATGTTTCAATACTATTTATTATTTCATCAATAGAGTTATCTTTTTGGGTATTTATTAAATTACTTATTGTTGGTATTAAAAGTAAACTTAGCATCGCTAATATTGCAATAGTTATTACAGTTTCTATTAAAGTAAAGCCTTTTTTGTTCATATTATCACCTTAAGATAATTATATAGTTACTATGCTTATTAGTCAAGACTTATAATATTTAGATTTGCTAATTCTTTTTTAGTAAAGTAACCATCTTTTCTTATTAATTCATTGTCAAAATATATTTCACTTCCTCCATATTCTTTTCTTCCTATCATGACTAAATCCCAATGTATACTTGATTTATTGTTGTTATTTGCATCTTCATAACAACGTCCTGGAGTAAGATGAATACTACCAAATATCTTTTCATCATATAAAATATTACCTATTGGATTTAATATTTTAGGATTTACACCAATTGAGAATTCTCCTATATATCTTGCACCTTCATCAGTATTTAGTATTTCATTTAAAGAAGTAGTATTATTATCACATGTAGCATCAATTATTTTACCATTTTTAAAGGTTAATTTAATGTTATTATAAATATTCCCTTGATACGGTGATGGAGTATTATATGTAATGTAGCCATTTATACTATCTTTTATTGGTGAAGTATATATTTCTCCATCTGGTATATTAGATTTACCTGCACATATTACTGCGGGCATATTTTTTATTGAAAAAGTTATATCTGTATCTTTTCCTGTTATATGTACTTTATCTGTACTTTCCATTAATTTTTTTAATGGAATTAAATTTTTATACATTTTATTATAATCTTCTGTCATTACATCTAGTGCAAAATTATTAAATTCGTCAATTGTCATATTGGCTTTATTAGCATCTAATGGAGATGGGTAATCTATAAGCACCCATTTTCTTTGATTTATTCTAGTATGGTCTATTTTTTGTGATAATCTTCCTAATTTATTATACATATCTTTATTACGATTTTTGTATTGGTAGTCATTTATATTATATCTTATAGTTATAAAACTATCATAGTTATTTACTTCAAAAGTTTTGTTTTTAATAATATTATCAACAGTTTCATTGTTTAAATTCTCATATATTAAGCTATCTAATTCTGGAGATATAATTTTTACCGTGGGAATTCCTTTAGCTTCATATATTCTTTTTATTAGATGTTTTATTAAAATAGATGGCTCTAATGTTTCTGTAATAATTAATATTTTTTCTTTAGGTTCTACTTTTAATGAATGATTTATTAAAATATCTGCAAGTTTTATTATTTTATTTTCCATTTTTTTATCACTACCTTTCTTTTTATATATATAATATGGTAGGAGGGCAATAAATTATGTATAATAATTACAAATATATGCGTAATATGCGTGGCGTTAATACAATGCCAAGACCTGTAGGTGATAGATTTGTTGGAGGAGGTTTTTTAGGTCCTTTTATTTTAGGAGGTATAACAGGAGGATTATTAGCTCCAAATTTTTATCCTAGACCATATCCTGTATATCCACCTATGTATCCTTATCCCCAAATGTATGGGCCTTATTAATAAAATATTACTTGTATATTAAAAAGTAGGTTTTTTACACCTACTTCTTTTATTTACCTAATATTAATAGTCCTAACATAACCGATAGTATAGATAAAAATGTTGTGCTTATTAATAATAATGTAAAGTTAATGTATCCTTGTTGTTTATAGTTAGGTACTGGTTTTATTTCTTCTTTTTTATCTTCTTTTTTAGGTATGTTATTTATAAATTCTTCAAATTGTATTAATTTGGTATTATCTATCGCTGTTATATAATCGTTATTTTTATTCATAAATACAGCGAAATAATTGTTAAGACGTGTATTCATGTTTTTGATTATGATGTTATTATCTAATATATAGGATTGTAATTTTTCTTTGGTATTTGGGTTTTGTTCTTCTTTTTTATCTTCTTTTGTATTTAATGTTGATATTGAGTAATTCTCTATAGTATCTATAGTATTTTCTTCTTGATTGTTATTTGGAGTTATTTCTTTTATATAGGCAAATTTTTTATATGTATGTAAATTAGATATAATTTCATTTATTTTATCTGTAGAAATATTTTGTATGTATGATTCTTCTAATCTTACTTTACTAATACTATTTAGAGATTTGTATGGGCCTTTTGAGGTTATTACTATATTTTTATTATCTATCATATTGCACCTAATTTATATCTAACATTTTCCTTACTATTTGGAATATTTTTTCTTTGTCTTCGCCTTGTATACTTTGTAATATATCATTTTCTTTACTGTCTTTAGTTATCAATGATACATAGACATTACTTGTGTTGTCATTTTTATCTACAGAGTATATAGCATATTCGTTGTTTTCTATTTCAATTATAGTTATTAAATTAGCTTCATAACCCATACTTTTTTCATCCATAATCATAAATGTTTTCATATGTCACTCTCCTATATTATGTTTTAAGTATACCATAATAAATTTAATGATGCAAGGAAATTTTTCTATGATATAATATTTGTGAGGTGGTATATGTGAATTTAAGTAATGATTGGATTGATTATGAAATATTAGCTACTGGAGATGGCGAGAAGATTGAAAGATTTGGGAATGTTGTTTTAAGAAGACCTGACCCTCAGATAATTTGGAGTAAGAGTGATAATTGTATATGGAATAATTGGGATGGTTATTATCATAGAAGTAATACTGGTGGTGGTAGTTGGGAATTTAAGCATAAGTTACCTGAGTTTTGGACAATAAAATATAAGGATTTGACATTTAAAATAAGTCCTACAAATTTTAAGCATACTGGAATATTTCCTGAGCAAGCTACTAACTGGGATTATATTATTAATATGATAAGTAGTCATAAAAAAGAAGAGTTTAGAGTACTAAATTTGTTTGCTTATACTGGGTGTGCCACGATGGCGGCTTCATATGCTGGTGCTAGTGAGGTTGTGCATGTAGATTCTTCTCGAGGGATGATTGAATGGGCTAAAGATAATATGAGATTATGTGGGCTTAACGAAAATAGGATAAGATTTATTCAAGAAGATTGTTTGAAGTTTATTGAAAGAGAAAAAAGAAGAGGACGTACATATCATGCTATTATAATGGATCCTCCTAGTTATGGAAGAGGCCCTAGTAAAGAGGTTTGGAAGTTAGAAGATAATTTAGTTCAATTATTAGAGGGTGTTAAAGATATTTTGGATAAAGATTATAGTTTTTTATTAATTAATTCTTATACTACTGGTATTAGTCCAACTTCGTTAGAAAATCTACTTAAGTTGTCTTTCCAAAATGCTAAAATTATTACAGGAGAAATAGGTTTACCAGTTAGTGAGAATAACTTAGTATTGCCTTGTGGAATATATGGAAAAGTTTTTAAAGATTAATGTTTTATATGAAGATAATCATATTATTGTTGTGGAAAAGCCAATTAATGTTCCTGTACAGGCAGATGATAGTAAAGATTTAGATTTAGTTACTATGATTAAGAATTATTTAAAAGATAAATATAATAAACCTGGTAATGTTTATGTAGGTATGGTTCATAGGTTAGATAGACCTGTCGGTGGAGTTATGGTGTTTGCAAAGACTTCAAAAGCTAGTTCCAGACTTAGTGAGCAAATTAGAAATAAAGAGATTAAAAAAAAATATTATGCAGTGTTATGTGGAGATATTTTTAATGATGGTATTCTTAAGGATTATATGAATAAAAACAGTAAAAATAATACTAGTTATATAACAACAAAGGATAAAGGAAAAGAAGCTATTTTAGAATTTAAAAAATTAAAATATTCTAATGGTTTTAGTTTAGTAGATGTTAATTTAATTACTGGTAGGTCTCACCAAATTAGAGTACAGTTTGCTAGTAGAGGATATCCTTTGTATGGGGATTTTAGGTATAATATGAATACTAAAGCAAATAGTAATATAGCACTATTTTCTTATTTAATAGAATTTACTCACCCTACTCTTAAAAAGAAGATGTGTTTTAGTTTAAGTATTCCTAATAGGTATCCATTTAATATTTTTGGAGGTGCTTTATGATAAGTTTAGAAATGAGAGAAGAAATTAATAAGTTAATGAAAGAATTTGATGTAGTTAGACATGATGATGAGGAACAGTATATGACATTAATTTCTCAAGTAATAGATGATATTTATGAGTATATTTTATTTATTTATGATTTTAGTTATAGTATTAAATTAGAGTTTATTGTCTATAAAATGGAAAATTTGTTTAGTTATTTATGGGGAATTATTGATAAGAGTGATTATGATAAGATGAATAACGAATTGAAATTATTAATTAAAAATGCTACTTTAACTAAAAAATTAGCTAAACTAGCATATAATAACGTTAATAAGTTATCATCTAATATTGATAATAATAGGTTGCTTGTAGAAATAGAAAGATTACTTATTGATATAGCTTATGTACTAATTAATATTAAAAATAGTATTGTTAAGAAGAAGGATATTGATGTTAGATTAAATTGCTATAATAGTTATTTTACCCCTATTATGCCAACTATTGAATATTTTGATTTTGAAAGTGCTAATGACAAGTTAAACATAATGATTAAAAAAAGAAAGAAATTATATTTAAGAGATTTTGATAATGTTGTCCACGACTAACTGATATTCATTAAATCGTTTTTCTATACGGCCTGTAGCACGAATAATGTCTCCTTTTTTTAAATTTTTATTATGTATATATATATTTGGAAATAAAGTTAGTGATATGCTTTGATATTCATCAGAAGCAGTTATAAATGACATAACGTCATTTTTTTTAGTTATTATTTCTTTAATATTTTCTATTATAAGAATTAAAGTGATTTTCTTATTAAAATTTTCTTTTAAAGTAAGGGTGTTACTATCAGTAATATTTCTATATTTACTAACTGGGTGAATACTTAAGTAAAAGTTAAAACTAGATAATTCTAAATTAATTAAAGTATCTTTATCATATTCTTCATAAAAAATAATGTTTGGTTTTTCTATTTCAATTAATCCAATATCTTTAGTTAATTCTGCATAATTTATAATGTTATCTAAGTTTTCAATTAATGTTCTTTTATTTAGATTAAAATTATTAAAACATCCAGAGTTTATCAATGAGGTAATAACTTTTTTATTTATGGTAGTGCAATACATTCTACATACAAAATCAATAAAGTCTTTGAAAGGTTCTTTTTCTTGTTCTTTAATTATTTCATTTGTAACAGCATAGCCTATATTTCTAATTATTGATAATGGACATATTATATCGTTATTTTTTATTATATATTTATCTTTGCTTTGATTTATATCTGGTGGTAATATAGTTATATTTCTTGTTCTTGATATATTTATATAATTTTTTGTTTTTATATCACTACCTATTGAGTTGTTTAAAATACTTACTACAAAATATTTATAGAAATGTCTTTTTAAAAATGCCATTATATAAGCAAGATATACGTATGCTACAGAATGGCTTAAATTAAAACCATATCCTGCAAATTTTATAATATGATTATATACTTTTGTTGCAGTTTGTTCTTCATAACCACGTGCAATACTTCTTTGTATAAATTTATCTTTTTCGTTTATCAGTATATCTTCTTTTTTCTTAGACATCGCTCTTCTTAAGACATCTGCTTCTCCTAGTGTATAGCCTGCGAGTACATGAGCTATTTGCATTATTTGTTCTTGATAAATAATTATTCCATATGTTGGCTTTAAAATAGCCTCGAGTGAAGGGTCAAGATAGTCTACTTTGCTAATGCCTTCTTTCCTTTTTATGTATGTATCAATATTATCCATAGGTCCTGGTCTAAAAAGGGCAATCGCCGCTACTAAATCATTCATGTTTGTTGGTTTTAGTTTTTTTAAGAATTGTTTCATACCTGGGGATTCAAATTGAAAGATACCATCTGTATCAACATTATAAAATATTTCTAATGTTTTTTTATCATCTAATGGAATGTTAGTTATAGTTATGTTTAATCCTTCATTTATTTTTATATTGTTAAATATTTCACTAATAATACTTAGATTGTTTATACCTAAAAAATCCATTTTTAATAGTCCTAATTTTTCTAAATCATTTTGATTATTTGAGTATGCTGTTATATACATACCTGTATCGGTTTTGTATAAAGGTATTATTTCATCTAAATTAGTATTAGAAATGATAATCCCCGCTGCATGAACTGATATGTGTCTTGGTAATGTTTCTAAATGCATAGCAATATCATATAATTTTTTTAATTCTTCTGATGAATCTATTATTAATTTTAATTTACTATTGTTTTGATATGATAATATTAGAGTTTTTTCTGTTATTAATTTAGATATTGTGTCTATAAGTGTTAGAGATATTGATAAGATTCTACCGACATCTTTAATTACTTGTTTTGGGGAAAGAGTGTTAAAAGTAATTATACCCGCTACTTTTTTATTTCCGTATTTATTTATAACATAATTTATTACTTCTTCTCTTTTGTCACTATCTATATCTATATCTATATCAGGCATAGTTATTCTTTCAGGATTTAAAAATCTTTCAAATAAAAGGTTATGTTTTATTGGGTCTATTTCCGTTATACCTAGGGTATATGCTACTAAACTCCCTGGAGCACTTCCCCTACCTGGTCCAATTAAGATATTATTTTTTTTTGCATATTTTACATAGTCATAAACAACAAGAAAATAATTACAAAAACCCATTTTATTTATTATAGATATTTCATAGTCTAATCTTTCTTGATAAATTTTTGGAATATTACCATTTAATCTTTTATTTAATCCTTTACTACATAATTTTGTTAAATATTCTAATTCATCGATTCCTTCTTGATATACTGGTAATAAATTAGGAGTATATGTTATGGTTACATTGCACATATCACTAATAATTTTAGTATTTTGAATATCTTCCTCGGTAGTTAAGTTTAATATTTCTTCTTTAGTTAATAGATGATTACCTTTATGTGTATTTAAAGGATATTCTCCTAATATTTTACCTTCTTTTATCATGTATAGATAGTCTAAATATTTATAATCATTTGAGGTAGGATATAGTATATTAGTAATAAGGATAGATGGTTTATCTAATTTATTGACTTCTTTTTTATTACTATACCCTATATATTTATGAATATATAAATTATAAATTTCATTGTTATATTCAGAATATGGCATAACTAAGATTAGATTTTCTGGATTAGATAAGTCATTTATTGTTAGTTTTCTTTCTGATAATAGCGTTGATAATTTTATTAATGTTTTATATCCTTGATTATTTTTAGCTAGAAGAATAATTGAAGTATTATCTACTTCTATAGTAAGGCCAATTATAGGTTTAATTTGATATTTTAAACAGCAATTATAAAATTCTATTACTCCAAACATATTATTATCAGTAATAGCTAAGGAAGTATAATTTAGTTTTTTTGCTTGTATTACTAATCTTTCAATTGAATTTAAGCTACTTAATAATGAATAACACGTTTTTATTTGTAAAGGTACATAGTCCATAATTACCTCCTTACTGTATTTAAAAAGAAAGAGTTTCTTCTTTCTAATTTATTTTAATATTAATAATGCAATAATAACTGATGTAAAGATAATTAATGATAATAAACCGATTGCTTTTGCGTAGCCTTTTTTATTGATAGCATTTAGAAGGTTTATCTTAAACATATCTTGTTCTTTATGATTATTAGATACCATAACTCCCTTATATGTAGATAATTGTGTTAAATGTCCCTCAGTTAATATCTCTTCTGGTGTAATAGTATTTAGAAGAACTATTTTTCCATTTTCAAATACTGAATAATGTAATACAATATCCCCATGTACTTTTGCAAATGTTTTGTCTGTTGGTAATTTTAATTCATATTTTGTTATACCAGTTTCACTGTTAGTTGATGTTATTATACCTAGAAAATTACCTTCTCTTAATGCTGGATAATATTCAAATAATAATTTTTTATATGCTAACATATTATATTTTTTTACTGAACGTTCTTTTTTCTTAAATTCATTTTCATTTACATAATCAATAATGTATGCATTTTTCATTTCTTTTCACCCTTTAAATTCTATTTATTATGATAACTATAATTATTGCAAATAACGCAATAATTAGTCCTAACCCCGCCATTTTAGTAAATCCTTTATTGCTTGGTCCTATGTTTGATGTAAATGGGTTAGAGTTAAATGGCTTTCTTGCTAATGTTTTGGGTTTATTGGCAAAAGTAATCTTCCCATTATTAATAGTATTGGGTACATATCCTTCTTTACTTTTTTCAATACTATATGTAGTATCTTCTATTTCTTTAGTTATAATATCTTTTATATCATTACTTTTTAATTTCTCATTCATAATTATTCCTCACTTTCTTTTATTTTCACTAATCATTTCTAATTGATTAGTTAAGTACTTAATTCTTTCTATTATTCTTCTTGATTTTACTTTATCTATATTTTTATTTGCAATACTTAAGTGTTCTTCTAATTCATTTATGTTTAAATTTGATGTAAAAAATGTCGGTAAGTGTGATTGCATTCGATATTGTAAAATTGTTCCCAATATTTCATCTCTGCTCCATGTAGTTGTGGTTTCTGCTCCTATATCATCTATTAAAAGCAATTCTATTTTTTTGATATAGTTAAATTGTGTATTATATCCTTCTTCATCATTGAAACTAGATTTTAAGTTTCGTAAAAATTCTGGAAAATATACAATGGCAATTTTACTACCTTTCTTAGCTAATTCATTTAACATCGCGGAGATTAAATATGTTTTACCACAACCAAAGTTACCATTTAAGTAAAGTCCTTTAATAAATTGGCCTTTTTTATAATTATCTAAAAAATTTTTTAACCACTTAATTACTTCTATTCTATTTTTATCATCTGTGTAAATATCTTTCATTTTAGCATTTTTGATTTCTTTTGGCATGTCAAAGATATAAATGTTATCTTTGTATTTGTTTTCTTCTTCTAATATTTTTTGATACTTACACGGAACATAAGAAAAATTAATATTATTATCTTCACATATAGGATAATATATATATCCATTTATTTCATTTTGACATGTTAGTATGTTTTTGCATGTTTGACAATTTTTTAATTCATAGACAGTTTTTTCTAATTTGGAAGTATATTTCATTAAAATTTTGTTATTTGAATGTAAAGATTTTGTTAGTTTTTTAAACATGTCATCTTTCATCGCTTCATTAAAATTTTTTTCTAATATAAATGTATTTTCACGATAACTATGTGCCATTACTTCTTTTAAACTTTCCATTATTGATACTCCTTTAATAATTCTTCTATGGTGTTTTTTTCTTCTTCGGTTACTTCTTTTTTAGATATTTCTTTGTCAAACCATTCTGGTACTTTTATTTCTCTACTAGTTTCAATATTTTTATATGAAACTGTCTTGCGATATTTTTTATGTTCTTTTTCACATGCTTGCATTCCTTCATCAACTGTTTCAATTTTAAGTCTTTGCCATTGTCCTGCGATGGTTTCTATAAAAGAACGATTTAGTTTTTTGTTATTTACTTTAAGACAATAATCTAATAAGACATTTACTACTCCAGGTTTTAGTCCATATACCACTATTAAATCTTCAACTAATTTCAAATCTCTCTTTGTAGGCTCCATTTGATTATTACGACTTTTTAAAAGATTTCTTGGTGATGTTGTTTCAAAGTCATAAATTATTTTAGCACGGTTGGAATTATCACCAATTGGTTTTCGCAAAAACTCTGGTTGTGTATTATCAACAACACTTGGAAGTAGTCCTCCGTTATCAAATTGATAAAAGTTTCGGCAATTTTTTCTTAATTCTTCTTTGTTTATTAATCCCTTTTCGTTTATACATGTCTTTATAATGCTAGACATTTTTAATACATCGATATCATAGATAAACGATAAATTTAAAATTAATTCTTTTATTTCTTTTGTAAATGCTTTACTATTTATTATGTTTTTAGGTATGCTTTCTACTAAAAAATCAAAATCAAAATTTGTATTAATTCTTAATTTTAGTTTGTTTGTTTTTCTAATGTTATCATTTATTATTTCATAAGATGTTAAAGGAATTGATACAAAAACTTCATTAAATGATGCAGTAATATCTTGATACGATGATGTATTTAGTTTTGGTATTTTGAAATAGTTAATTAATTTTTCATATTCTTTTTTTCCAATATTGTTATATAACACAATATTTAAAATTGGGTGATTAAAAAATTCACTAGCATTTATTGGAGAATAAAGCTCATAAAGATAATTATTAACACTATCTTTTTTTACATATGTTTTCAGTAGCCCTATTGCTTCTAGTTGCCTTCTTGCTAGTAAAAATTCTTCTAAAGACATATGCATATTAGTTATTAAATGATGATGTGTAAGTTCTGTGCTCATTATCTCACTTTTTTCTAAATCAGAACACAAAACATTATATAGCATTATAGGAGTAGGTCCTATAATGGGTAAATATAATAAATTAAGTATTTTTTTATCTTCATTTATTAATATGCTTTTATTTACAACCACATATGTATCTGCAGGTAATATTTTATAGTTTACCATATGACCACCATCTTTAATACAATTATAACGTATTTAATTAATATTGTAAATAATTGATTTAATTATTTTAGCTTAATTTCTTTGTATTATAATATTTTTTATTAAAATAATTTATTAGGGTATAATCCTTCTTTAATAAGATTATTAATCATTTCAACTAATATATTTTTATCTTCTTTATAAGTTACACCCATCCAAGTAGATGTTGTGTTTATTAATTTAACTTGTGCATAGTTATTTTTAATTGCTTTAGATACAACTTCAGGTATGAGATACTCACATGTATCTAAGTTATTTTGATTTTCTTTTAAAAATTCATATAAATTTTCTTCTAAGTATGGAAAAATACTTTTAGTGAATCCAAACATATTCATTGATACTTTAGTGTTTTTTTCAATTACAAAAGGCTGTTCTCCATTAAGTGGAGTTGCTGTAATTATATTGTTTTCCTTAGTAATAGTTGCCTCGGTTATTTCTTTAATATTATCATTTTGATATTTTAAAACACCTCTTTTGACAGCACCATTTTGGGTTAATGTTTTATCAATTTCATATCCTATAACACAATAAGTGTGTGCATTTTCATCTATATTATCTAAAAAATTGCTTATTACACAATAGGCGTCATATCCGTAGAAATCATCAGAATTAATTACAGCAAAATTTTCATTTATTATATCTTTTGCGGATAATATAGCATGTGCAGTTCCCCAAGGTTTATTTCTATTTTTATTGTAGTTAATATTGGTTGGTATATTGTTTAAAGTTTGAAAAACGTAATATACTGGTATTTGTTTTTCTACTCTCTTCCCTATAGTATTTTTAAAAATTTCATAGTTTTCTTCTTTAATAATAAATACTACTTTAGTAAATCCCGCTTTTTTTGCATCATATATTGAATAATCAATTATAAATTCACCATTTGGTCCTACTGGTGATATTTGTTTCAAGCCTCCAAAACGACTTCCCATTCCAGCCGCCATGATTAGTAATGTTTTTTCTTTCATATCTATTCTCCTTTATTACATTATATCATAATTTTTATAAATAATAGTAAAAAAGACAAAGGATATTTAATTCTTTATCTCTTACTAATTTAGTATAAATTATAATTATTCATTACATGTAATTTAATCATTTTGCTTTATTTATTAATAAATAGATTATCTATATTTTTTTTAGGCATTAATATTTTTATATTAGGAATGATTTTAATCATATACTTTTTTTTATTTGTGTCTAATTTTTCTCCATCGATGCACCATTTACTTTTTAATGGTTGATTAATATGAATAGTAATTTCTTTGGCTTTATGTAAATATATACCTGGTACTCTAGTTACATCACCAGTTGCTAAAATAAGAAGACTTTTAATTAACTCAATTTTTTTTGTTATGGAACAAAACAAAATTTCTAATTGTCCATCGTCTAATTTTATGTTTTTATAAAAATTATTAATTCCCGCGATACGATTTGCATTTGAAATAATAACAAAAGAATATTTTCCACGATAAGTTTCATTATCTATTTTGTAAGTAATATCATATAAAGGGGTTTTATGGAAGAAAGATTTTACTCCTTCTATTACGTATGCTAAATGTCCTATTTTTTTCTTTAATTCTTTTGTAGTAATATACGGAACATCTAAAAATTTCCCCATGCCAGCTACATAAACAAAATAATTATCATTTATACAACCAATGTCAATATTTTTTATTTCTCCTTCTAATAATAATTCTAAGTTATTAATATTATTTTTGCCATATCCCCACATAGCACCTATATCATTTGTTGTCCCAAGGGGTAAATGAGCAAGAAGTAAAGGATGATTTCTTTTCAAATTACCTGTTACAACTTCATTGAATGTTCCATCTCCACCTACAGATATTACTAAATCTACATCATCATCTAAACTTTGTATAATTTCTAAAGCATGTTTATGGTATTCAGTATATATAAATGTTGGTTCATAATTTTTACTTAATAGTTTTTTACTAAAATCAGCTTCTAAGTTATTATTGTATTTTTGTTTCCCACTGTTTTTATTGTATATTATTGTACATTTTTTCATTATATCAAATCCTTTGATATAATTATAGCATTTTTATTGATATTTATCCATATATTTTTTATTTCTATATAACTTGTATTGCATATCTCCGTATAGCATATATTTTTCTTCTTTTATTTTTATTTTAGGTTTGTTATAATAGTATTTTGTTTTAATTAGTACAATATATAAATTATGTTTTTTGGAATAATCTATATCAAACTTTGTAACTATATCATAACATAAAATATACTTTGCTTCTAATGATTTAATATTTTTATATATTTCACGGTCAGTGTTGTTTTTTTTAGTCATTGTTATTATTTCATTGTAGCCATCTGTACTGTTTTTCATTAACATTTCTTTTGTATATATTTTATTTACATTATTTGTTGGTATTGTTTCATTTTCAATCGCATATTCATTATCAGAAAAAGAATCATTATGATATACATGTATTATACTATTGATATCAAAATCTTCAAATCCATAGACAATATAATCATGTGGATTTTTAAATAATTCTAAGTGAAATTCATCTATAATACTACACGAACAAGCTCCTTGGTTGTTAGATAGCATATAATTATATGTTAAATTACTTTCATGTTTATATACTCCACTTGCATGAACCATGGTAAAAAATTCCTCTCCTTGTAAAGTATATATCTCTACTCCATGCTTCATGCTTAAATTTGTATCTAAATTTTTTAATAAGTTTTTACGTTTTAAAAGTGATTCTTTTAATAATGTATATGATATGTTTTTGCATGTTCTAATATCATTATAAAGTATTTCTGATAAATTAATTTTCTTTGTCTTTTTGTATAGATTAATTAATTCTATTGAGGATAAATTATTTATATTAAGTGTAGTAATATATAGATTATGTATATTTTTATTTATTATTTTATTATTAATTTCTAATTCAAAATTAATAATCTCATTTATATTCATAACTACATTTGGATAAATATCTTGATAAAGTTTATCTATTATTATATCTTTTAAATATTGATTGGTTAATTTTTGTAATGTTTTTTTTATTGTATAATATTTTTCATTGTAAGGTTTATTTTTGGATAATTCATTATTAATACTAATTGCTATTTCATATAAATTATGATGTTTTAATATTTCTATGTATGGGTTAGTTTTTTTATTTAAATTATCTAGTATTTTACTGTATATACCTATTAGACCAGTATCTTTATTATAACTGTTAATGATATTATTATAATAGTTTGTTCTTGCAATTTCGATTGTTGCAGTATCAATTTTTTTTGTTAGGTTATTTACTATAGTTCTATAACAATCTATATCAATAATTTCACTAATTAAGTTAATAAATTTAGTATTATCCAAATATTTACATTTATCTATATCAACAGTATTTAAATAACCATTTAAATATTTAATAGGAAGCTCTTGTAATTGATTTATGGTAAGTACATCCATATTATTCACCTTTTTACAACATCATTCAGTTCGTAAAGCCACTACTGGATCCCTACGGCTGGCTACTTTTGCAGGTATTGAACCTCCTATTATAGTTAGTGTAACACTAATAATAATTAAGATAAGTGCATGAATTGGATTTAATTTAGCAACATTTGGTAAGTCTGTTGCGTTATATATAATTGCATTTGTTGGAAATACTAAAATTCTTGCAATTATAATCCCTAATAAACCAGATATTGTACCAATGATAAATGTTTCTGCATTAAAAACTCTTGAAATGTCTTTTTTTCTTGCACCTAATGCCCTTAAAATACCTATTTCTTTTGTTCTTTCAAGTACAGATATGTAAGTAATAATACCTATCATAATAACTGATACTACTAGTGATATTGATGAGAAGGCTATTAAAACAATTGTTATAGCATCCATGATTGAACCTGACATTGATGATATCATTTTACCTAAATCAGTATATATAATTTTATCGTTTTCTAATTTGTCTTTGTTATATTCATCTAAATATTTTGTAATTTCATCTTTTGCAGAAAAATCTTTTGGATAAATATTAATTACTATTGGGTTTGTATCTGCACCTAAGTATCCTAGCATCATTTCCTTTGATGTGTCATCGTTAAAAACTTCACCAGTTAAGATGTTATAATTTGCATTTTGTTGTGCTTTTACTATATCAGAATTATTATTTTGAGATATAATGTAGTCTAATAATTCATTGTTGTAAAATAATCCTTTAACATTTCCGTATATTCTTTCTGATGATTCTTTAGCTCTTATTATGCCTACTACATTTAGTGTTATAGAATTATTATTTTCATATAATGACTTTAAATTTGTATTCATTGTATAGTAGCTATTTCTTTTTTGATAATAATCATTATTTAATACAAGTTTTAAATTAATATTTTTTATAGTATCAAAATCTAAGCTTTCTAAACTAGCATCAAGTCCTAATTGTTTTAATACTGTTGTGCTTATTCTGTTTTTTGTATCTAATACCAATAATAAATCTGTGCTTTTTTCTGGAAATTTACCATATAACAAATCGAAGTTTTCTTCTACTACGCTTATATTATTACTATTTTCTAGTGTCTGTGGTATGGAAAAAATTTCACTGGAAGTTAAAGCTACTTGTTGATAATTATCTCCATTTTTTGATATAATGTTTAGATTAGTACTTCTTTGATATGATATACCAGAAATTAAATCGGGTGATATATTTTCTATGTATTCTATATATTCTTTAGTTAATATATTTTGATGTGTAACACTTTGAGAAATCGGTTCTTCTGGGTATATTTCTTGTTTTGTTGTATATGTATTTTCGTTTTTTTGATAGTTATTGTTTAATTGTGTAATAGTATCTTCATCCATAGATATTGCTTGCGTTGATATCATAATTGGTAAATTAGATAATGTATCTTTTTCAAATTTATCTATTTCAATATCGAATCCGTTAGAAAGTGATAATATTAGTGCAATACCAATTATACCGATTGATGAAGCAAATGCAGTTAAAAATGTTCTACCTTTTTTTGTTTTAATATTATTAAATGATAATTTTAGTGCTGTTAAAAAATTCATTGAAGTCTTTTTAATTTTGTATTCTTCGTTTATATTTTCTTCTTTATCAGTTATTGGATTAGAATCATGAATTAAAATACCATCTTTTAATTCAACTATTCTATTTGCATAAGTATCCGCGAGGTCTTTATTATGTGTAACCATAATTACTAATTTATTTTCACTAATTTTTTTTATTAATTCCATTATTTGAACACTTGTTTTAGAATCTAAAGCTCCAGTTGGTTCATCTGCAAGTATTACATCAGGATTATTAACTAATGCACGAGCTATCGCAACACGTTGCATTTGACCACCTGATAATTCGTTAGGTTTTTTATTAATATGTTCTTTTAGTCCAACTTCTTTCAATGCACTAATTGCACGTTTCCTTTTTTCATTATTTGATACACCACTTAAAGTTAAAGCCATTTCGACATTTTTAAGAATTGATATATGTTGGATTAAATTATAGCTTTGAAATATAAAACCAATTGAATTATTACGATATGCATCCCAAACTGTATCTGAGAATTTTTTTGTAGAGGTATTGTTTATTATTAAATCGCCTGAATCATATCGGTCTAAGCCACCTATTATATTCAAAAGGGTAGTTTTACCAGAACCTGATTGTCCTAGTATTGCGACAAATTCACTTTTTCTAAATTTTAATGTAATGTTTTTTAGTGCTATTTGTTTATAATTAGCAGTTTTATAAGTCTTTGATATATTTTTTAATTCTAACATTTTTTTGCCTTCTTTCTTAACAATATTAACCAGTAATAGAATTATATGCTTTATAATGATTAAAGTCAACTATATCACATAATTTCACAAAATATAATTAAAAAATCTGTAACTATTCAGACTAATGTAGCCAAAAACAAGAGTAATTTATAAGTAATT
>CAZTUM010000003.1:0-35455 GCA_964616645.1 uncultured Muribaculaceae bacterium
CCTGTTGTTAGAAAAAATATGAAACAGTGGGTAATTGATATACCTAAATATGCTTCAAGATTATTAGAAGGATTAGATACTATTACTTGGCCAGAATCTACAAAAGAAATTCAAAAGAATTGGATAGGTAAAAGTATAGGTGCACATATAAAATTTAAAGTAGATAATACTGAATATGAATTTACAGTATATACAACAAGATGTGATACATTATTTGGAGTTACTTATTGTGTTTTATCACCAGAACATCCACTTGTTGATAAAATAACTATAGATAAGTACAAAGAAGAAATTGAATTATATAAGAAAGAGTGTGCAACTAAATCTGAATTAGAGCGTACAGATTTAAATAAAAATAAAACAGGTGTATTTACAGGAGCATATGCAATAAATCCTATAAATAATAAAAAAATACCTATTTGGATAAGTGATTATGTTTTAGTAAGTTATGGTACAGGTGCCATTATGGCGGTGCCTGCACATGATGATAGGGATTATGAATTTGCACGTAAATTTAATATTGAAATAATTCCAGTAATAGAAGGTGGAGATATAAATAATAGTGCTTATACTGATGATGGGATTCATATTAATTCAGGATTTTTAAATGGTTTAAATAAAACAGAAGCTATAAACAAAATGATATCTTATTTAGAAGAAAATAATACTGGTTATGAAAAAATAAACTATCGTTTAAGAGAATGGATATTTGCTCGTCAAAGATATTGGGGAGAACCAGTACCAGTAATTCATTTAGAAAATGGAAATACAGTTGCGGTATCAGATAGTGAATTGCCAGTAGTATTACCAATGTTAGATGATTATCAAGCTAAAAATGGGGCTTCTCCGTTAGATAGTGCTACTGCTTGGAAAAATGTATGTGTAGATGGTATTAAGGGTGTTAGAGAAACCGCTACTATGCCAGGAGCCGCGGCTTCATCATGGTATTATTTAAGATATATAGACCCAAATAATGATAATGAAATAGCTAATTATGAGTTATTAAAGCATTGGATGCCTGTTGATTTGTATGTAGGAGGTCCAGAACATTCAACAGGACACTTATTATATTCAAGAATGTGGTGTAATTACTTATATGATATAGGAATATCTCCAGTTAAGGAACCATTTAAGAAATTAGTTCATCAAGGGATGATTTTAGGGGAAAATGGACTTAAAATGGGGAAACGTTTTCCAGAATATGTAATTAATCCATCAGATATAGTCTCTTCACATGGAGCAGATTCTTTAAGGTTATATGAAATGTTTATGGGGCCTATTCAAGCAGATAAGCCATGGAATAATCAAGGTATTGATGGAGCTAAAAAGTTTATTGATAGAGTATATCGTATATTTGAAACAAACAAAGTAACAGAAGAGGATAATAAAAAATTAGAAAAGATATATCATCAAACTGTAAAAGGTGTAACAGAAGATTATGAGAATTTAAGTTTTAATACAGCTATATCAAAATTAATGATATTTGTAAACGCGGTATATAAAGAAGATAACTTGCCAAGATGTTATGCAGAAGGATTTGTAAAGTTAATTAGTCCTATTTGTCCATTTTTAGGGGAAGAATTATGGCAAATGTTAGGTAATGATAATACTATTACATATGAATCTTGGCCAGTATATGATGATAAATTACTAGTAGAAAATAAAACTGTAATCGCAGTTCAAATAAATGGTAAATTAAGAGATACAATAGAAGTTAATGTAGATTCTGAAGAAGAAATAGTAAAAGATTTAGCATTAAATTCTATTAATATAAAACGTCATCTTGAAAATAGGGAAGTTATTAAAATAGTATTAGTACCTAATAGAGTAATAAACATTGTTGTAAAATAATATCTCTTTTCTTCTAAATTTTAAAAATATATGCTAAACTAATATTAGGTGATGATATGAAGAAATTTATAACTATATTTCTATTAGTAATATTATTAGTAGGATGTAGTAAAAATGAAGAAATAACAAGAAATATATTTGCAATGGATACTTATATTGAAGTAAAATTATATGAAAATAATTCTACTAATAAGGATATATTAGATAATGTTTCAAAGATATATGATGAATATAATAAATTATGTGATATGTATAATGAGTATGATGATATAATAAATGTATATTATTTAAATGAGATATTAAAAGATAATGAAGAGATAATAATTGATAGTAAGTTAAGTAATTTAATATCATATAGTATAGAACAGTATTATAATACTAATGGGTATTTTAATCCTGCAATAGGGAATTTAACTCTTATATGGCATAATTATCTTGAAGAAAATAATATACCTAAAGAAGTAGATTTATCTAATTTAGAAAGTACTAATATAGAAGATATTACTATAACGTCTAATACATATAAAAAAAGAGATGGTGTTAAATTAGATTTAGGTGGTATATGTAAAGGATATGCTACTCAAACGGTAGGAGAGTACTTAGAAATGTTAGGTATAAAGTCATATTTAATAAATGCAGGAGGTAATGTTAAAGTAGGAATGCATTATCAAAATGATAAATATATAATAGGTATTCAAAATCCAAATAATACTGATTTGTTAACAAAGGTATATGGAGAAAATATTTCAGTTGTTACCAGTGGAGATTATCAAAGGTATTATGAAATAGATGGTATTAAATATAATCATATTATTAATCCTAAAACAAAATATCCTTCAAGTAATAATAAGAGCGTAACAGTAATTACTAATAACTCTAGTTATGGAGATATTATGTCAACATATTTATTTCTATTAGATAAAGAAGATATTTTAGATATAGTAAATAATTTATCTGATATAGAAGTAATAGGAGTAGATAAAGATAGTAATATATTTAAATCAGAAGGAATTAGTATCTATGAAGAAGAGTGATTTATATTTAGTAATTATAACTATATTAATAAGTATAATCTTGATAATATATCTAAATGTAAATACAACATCAAGTAATGTTGCTTATGTATATTATAATAATAAAGAAATACTTAGATTAGATTTAAATATTAAAAGTGAATATACTGTAGAGGGCTATATTGATGATGTAGTTATAGAAACAGATATAGGTAAAGTAAGAGTAAAAAAAGAAACAAGCCCTAAGCATCTTTGTTCTAAACAAGGTTGGGTAAGTAATGCATATACTCCAATAATATGTCTACCTAATAAAATAGTAATAAAGATAGATAATAAAGAAAATCAAGTAGATACTGTGGTGAGATAGATGGATATAAAAAAAATAAGTAGATTAGCGATGTTAATAGCATTATCAGTTGTAATAGGTGTAATAGAGAGTCATATTATAATATTTAATAACATAATACCAGGATTAAAATTAGGTCTTGCAAATGCTATAATTATTTTAGTATTATATATATATGGCTTTAAAGATGCATTAACAGTATCTATATTAAGAGTAATATTAGTATCATTATTAATAAATGGATTATTTACTGTACCATTTTATTTCAGTTTATCAGGGGCTATTCTTAGTATTATTGCTATGGCACTTGTAAAGAAAATTAAAATATTTTCTATAATAGGAGTAAGTGTAATAGGTTCAATTATGCATAGTATTGGTCAAATATTAATAGGAATAGTAATAATTAATAAGAATATTATATATTATCTTCCATATCTATTAATATTCTCTATAATAACAGGTATTATAATTGGTATAATAAGTAAAAAATTAGTTAAAAATATGTCTAATTTATTAAATAATATTGCATAAAAACTAAAAATATAATATAATTACTATATCATAAAAGGAGGATATAATATGAAGAAAATTCTAAGTTTGTTTGTTATAATAACTACATGTTTAATGTTAGTTGGATGTGGAGAAGGAAAATATAAAGAAGGAACTTATGAAGGAAGTGTTGTAGATAGTTATGGGGGTGCTGATAATATTGCAACTGCGAAAGTTGAAGTAGATACATCTGGTAAAATTAAATCTGTATATTTAGATACAACATATACTAAAGATGGAGTTTCTACTACTAAAAAGGCTTTAAAAGAAGATTATGGTATGAAGACGGCATCTAAAAATATTGGTAAAATTGATGGTGGAGCAGAATGGTATGAACAAGTAGAAGCCTTAGAAAAGAAAGTAGTTGAAAATCAAGGAATTGATTTTATAACATTAGATGAAGATGGTAAAACTGATGCGGTATCAGGATGTACGATGAAAATTGATGCTCTATATAAAGCATTAGAACAAGCATTAAATGAAGCAAAAAAATAGTAACTATTAAAAAAAAGTAGTTACTTTTAATTTGTGTATCTTAAGCTTTGATTAGATACATTGAATACAATTCCTAGTAAAAACATATATGAAAGTAGGCTTGAACCTCCATAACTAATAAATGGTAGGGTAATACCCATAATAGGGAGAAGTCCCATAGTCATAGATAAGCTCCATACTTGTTGAAAGACTAACATCGCGGTAATTCCAATAATAGTATATTTATCTGTGCTATCATATACTTTATAAGAACAATTAACCAAATTAATATCAAAATAAATAAATAATATTATTAAAATTATAGACCCAATTAAACCATAATTAGAAGAAAAAACTCCATATATAAAATCAGTTTGTAATTCAGGAAAATAAATAGGGGTATTATTAAATCCATGTCCAGTAATTCCTGCACTACCAATTGCAATAAGAGAATTAGTAAGCTGACTTCCACTTCCAGAAGACCAATTAATAATTCTATCCATACGATAGAAAAAACTAGTACCAAATATTTTAATAAATAAATCATCATTAATAAAATATATTAAAAATAGTAAAGAGATAAATAAAACTAATATTCCTCCTGTATAAACAAACCATCTTCTTCTAATACCTCCAACGAAAAGCATTACAATAGTAGTAACTAAATAGATTAATACGGCACCAGTATCAGGTTCTATAAAGGTAAGTATTGAAGGAATAAAAACTACTATCATAACTTTAAGAAGAAATTTAAATTCAGTTTCAATACTAGGATTAATATAGGTAGTATTATAATCATTAATCATTTTAGATAAAGTAAGGATAAGTATTACTTTCATAAATTCAGATGGTTGAAGTAAAAATAAACCAAAATCAAACCAACATTTAGAATTGTTAACACTTTTACCAAAAAATAATACTAAAACTAATAAAATAATATTAATAATATATAAAATGTAGGCACTATTATGTAAAACTTTATTTCCAATAGTCATTATAATATAAGCGAGTCCAAAGCCTAATATATACCAAATTAATTGTTTTAAATATAAATTATGCATATAATCAGGTAGTAACTTACTTGCACTATATATTGTAGTAACGCTAATTAAGGCAAATAATATAATTGGAATAATTATACTTAATTCAACTTTATACTTAGAAATATTCATATAATATCACCAACTTTCAAATATTATTATACCATGACTAATAAAAAAAATAGATATATTTAACATATTTTATAAAATTTAACATATTTTATATTGGAAGGTGAATTATGAATAAATCAATCCCTAAAATGTATAAAAGTAAACTAGATAAAAATATTAATAATAGTCAACAAGTATATTCTACATTAAATAAAGAAAATATTACTATAGAAAATAGAAATACTAATAATGAAAAATTAGATAAATTTACTTTAAATCAAAAAATATATAATATATTTAATAGTAATGATTATATATATAAAGCTGATGTAAATATAGTTACAAAAGATGGAATATATAAAAAAAGAGTAGTAGGAAAGACTAGTACTAGTTTAATAACTTTTGATAATGAGTATATAAAAATAGAAGATATTATAGATATTTATCCCATAAAAAAATAGCACTTAAGTGTTATTTTTATTTATATAGCTCTTTTTTTAATAAATCAATATTATCATTCATAATAGTTAGATAATTTTCATTAGAATTAGTAACACCTCCATCAACAGAAAACATATCATTAATTTTAATTAAAGTAGCTTTATTATTTTCAAGTAATTTTTTAACCGTATCATTAGTATCTTCATCTTTAGTATATATATATTTAATATTACCATTATTAATTAATCTTCTAACATCTTCTATAGTTTTTTGAGTTAAATTCTCATCTTCTTCAAGAGAAATAACTTTTAAATCATATTTCTCTAAAAATTTAAAAAGATGATTATCTACTACAATTGTATCATAAGAAGAATTTTTAACCGCGGTCTTAATCTTAGCATCAAGAGATGATAAAGCTAATTTTAAATCTTCATAATTATCATTAACTTCTTTAATTAAATAAGGATTACTAATGTATTCATTTAGACCATTCTTAAGATTTTGTGCCATCATTAAATAATTATAAGGATTTAACCATAATTCTTCTAAAGAATTAGTAACTTCCATTCCAAGAGCAACATCAATAATTTTTAGATTCTTATTTTGATTAATCATTTTAACAGCATAATCTCTATCTCTATCAAGACTATTAAAAACAAATAAATCATTACTACTATAGTCATTAATTTGTTTTTCAGTAAGATTATAAGTAGTTACATCAACTCCATTAGGATAAATACTACTAATTTCAGCATTATTACCATATAAATAATTAGTAATATAATTAATAGGATAAATAGTAGTATAAATAACTATATCTTCCATATTATCTCTTTTAAAGCAACCACATAGTGATAAACAAATAATTATCACCATAATAAATTTTTTTTTCATATTAAATTACCTCTTTTCTTTTTAGGGACAGGGTCATATCCTCCTTTAGTAAAAGGATTACATCTAAGTATTCTATAAATGCTTAAAATACTTCCTTTAAATGCACCATATTCTATAATAGCTTCTTTAGCATATTGAGAACAAGTAGGGTAGTATTTACAATAACTATGGAATTTCCCTGGTATTTTTTGATATAAACAAATCAAATATATAAGTATCTTTCTCATATAACTATTTTATCAAAAAAATACTTATTTGTCTATAAAATAAAAAATATACATCAATAAAATAAGTTATGATGTATATTTTATTATATCTAATTACTTTAATATATAATTATTATTATCAGAAATAGTATCTTTAGATAATACTAATTTTTTATATTTATTCTTTTCACATTGTACTTGAAATCTTGCTTTACTAGTCATTTTAAATACAATTTCAAATAATGACCTAGCTCCTGTATTTAACTCTAAAGCTTTCTTTGCAATAGCGTTATAAACATCTTCATCGTTAATCATTTCTACATTGTATAAAGCAAATAATTCTTTAACTAAGAGGATTGGACTATTCACTGAATTTTTAAGTATATCAATTAGAATATCCATATTCATAGGGTTCATAATTATTTTATTATTACATCTACCAATAAATTCTGGAAGTAAACCAAATTTATTAAAATTATCTGTAGAATAAGCGTTAGTAACTTTATTATCATAAGTATTATTAAAGCCAATTAAAGGAGTAGTTTTAACTAAATCTTTTAGTCCAGAAAAAGCTCTCATTGCTACAAAAGTCATATTAGTAGTATTAATGGTAATATTCTTTTTACCATATGTAAAGGTATACTTACCACCTTCCATAAGTTTAAGTAAAGACTCTAATACTCCAACAGTGGCAACTTTATCATTAGAATTATTACCCGCTTTTTTATCAATTTCATCAACAACTAATATACCTCTTTCAGCTAAGTATATATCTTCATTAGCACTAGATAGTAAGTGTATTAGCATATCATCAATAGATTTACCAACATATCCAGCAATAGTATACTGAGTAGCATCTTCTACAACCATTGGAATATGTAAATTATTAGATAATAATCTAAATAATTCTGTCTTACCAACACCAGTATCTCCACAGATTAAAATATTCTGTTTAAGTCTTGGATTAGTAATTCTTTGATTAATGTCTATCGCAGATATAATTTGTTTTACTTGTTCATTTTGTCCTTTTAGAGAAGTAGTAACAATATTATAAATATCATTTACATTAATATCTGTTTTTTTATCTTTATTAATACTATTATTATATGAATTATCTATTTTAACTAAATCATTTTCATTTGGATTATTATTTTCACATAAAAGTTGGATAATATATTCTCCGACATCTTTAGCTTCACCACATATAGCTTCTCCAATAGCTTTATAAGAAGAACAAGCAAAATCAACAATTTCCATTTCTTTAATATGTCTATTAATAGTATAGGTATAAAAACTATTTTCCTTAATTCTTTGATAATATAAATATTTATCTATAATATTAAAGTAATTACTTGCTAAATAATTTAAAGCATCACTATTATTAAAATAAATATCAATCCCTAAAGCAAGGTCCATGTCTTCTGAAGTCTCAGAGCATCTTTTTAAAGTATCTTTAAGAAATTCAATAGAAAGAGGAAATCCAAAAACAAATTCATCATCTAAAGAGTCTAAATTATTGGCAAAATTATATTTGCTTAAAACTACTTTATTTTTTTCAGTTTTCTTAACAATCTCTGGCATTGTTTTAAAAGTTTTTAAATCATTACTGACTTCACCAAACAAGAAAGTATAAGGTTCTAATTTATATTCCTCTTTTAGCTTTTTTCTTTTAAAAATAATTGCAATATCTTTCATAATATATCACCTGTAAGGAATATTATACTTGATAAAATAACTAAATTTGTTATACTTTACATTAATTTAACGGTATTATATTATAATTTTCTGTATAATCCAATGGCTTTTCCTAATACAGTAACATTATTTAAAATAATAGGTAGCATAAAATCGTTTTCAGGTTGTAATCTAAAGTAGCCATTTTCTTTATAAAAAGTCTTTAATGTAACTTCATTATCATCAGTCATAGCTACAATCTTATCTCCATTTTTAGCAGTATTACATCTTTCTACAATAACAATATCTCCATCAAATATTCCAGCATTAATCATACTTTCTCCACTAACTTTCAAAGTAAAAACTTCTTTTTTAGATGGTATTAAATATGCAGGTAATTGAAAATATTCATTAGGTGTTTCTATTGCTTCAATAGGAGACCCCGCGGTGACTTTACCAAGAAGAGGAACAGAAACAACTTCATCACTTTTATCTAAATATTCATTATCTACTAGAATTTCAATAGCTCTATTTTTTGTATTTTCTTTTTTTATATAACCTTTATCTTCAAGATTATTTAAATGAACATATACTGTTGCAGGAGATTTAAGTCCAATACTAGCTCCGATTTCTCTGATAGAAGGAGGGTATTTGTGTATTGCAACAAATTCTTTAATAAAATTTAAAATTTCTTCTTGTTTGTTTGTTAAATTATCTTTTTTGTTTTTCATATTATCACCTCTATTTGAAGTATACCATATAATATGTAAAATGTCAAACTTTTGTTCGAGAAAATATTGACACAAATATTTGTTCGTGTTATTATTAAAATACATTGAAGGAGGTATATATATGAAAAAGAATAAAAATAGTAAAGGAGTTATATTTTTCTACATAATTTTATTATTATCAACATTTTTTTTATTAAATAATGATGATAAATACAAAGAAAAAGAACAAGAAACTTATTTGGTGTTTCAAAAATAGAAATATGTGGTATACTATAAATAATAGAAAGAGGATTGATAGTATGAAATGTTTAATAACAGGTGCTTCATCTGGGATAGGAAGAGATATGGCTAATTATATGAAATCTTTAGGATATGATTTATTTTTAGTTTCAAAGGATAAGGATAAATTGGATTCTTCATTTAAAGAAGATAATATAACTAAAATACAATTAGATTTATCTAAAGAAGCAAATTGTTATAAATTATATGAAATGTTAAAAAATGAAAATATTGATATTTTAATAAATAATGCAGGGTTTGGGGATGCAGGGGAATTTATAGAAACAGATATAGAAAAAGAATTAAATATGATAGATTTAAATATTAAAGCGTATCATATATTAACTAAATTATTTTTACAAGATTTTGTAAAAAGAGATTATGGTCATATATTAAATGTAGCATCTATAGCGGGATTTATGCCAGGACCTTTCATGGCGACTTATTATGCTACTAAGTCGTATGTTTTAAATTTATCATTAGCAATTAATGAGGAATTAAAGCAATCTAAATCTAAAGTTAAAATATCTATATTATGTCCAGGGCCAGTGAAAACTAATTTTAATAAAGTAGCAAATGTAAAATTTAATATAGGTCAAATTAGTAGTAAAAAATGTGCAAAATTAGCAATAGAGGGTATGTTTGAAAATAAATTAATAATTATTCCATCGACATCTATGAAAATAAATAGAGTACTAGTTAAGATACTTCCATTAAATGTAATAACTTACATTAATTCTAAAGTACAAAGAAAAAAGGTATATAAAAAGTAAGCAATCTAATATATATCATTAGATACTTACTTTTTATATATCTATTTAATTTTTCTTGCTTCTAAATAATATCTTTTATCATAGCTATGACCCATAGAGAAAGTTTTTCTAGGTAATGCACCATCTAAGATAACACTTTTGAATAAGTCTTCTTTTTTCATAGGAGGTAGTAGAATACCTAAATTATTATCATTGTTTGCTAATTGTCTTACAACGTCATCTCCATGAATATAATCAATTCTTCCATTAAATTTATCTAAATATTCATCAATAAATATTTGAATAGAACCTACAGCTAAATTTGATTTAGGATTTTCTATATAAATAGTTTTATTATACTTCTTACTTACAAATTCCATTTTTTGACCATTACCATCATAGTTAATATTATAATATTTATTTAATTCATCAATAAAATTATCAACATCTATATCAAATAATACTCTATGAATAGGTTCAAATTCTAAAGCTTCACTATGAAGATTAACTACTTCTACTAAAGCATATCTTGCTTTATCTAGGATATTTTTATCTATCTTTTCTTGTTTTAATTTTTCATAACATGCTTTCGCAGTTGCTAAAGAGTGATTTCCATCTCCTACTGCAAATAATAATACTCCTTTATCCGTAACATTATATTTTTTATTAAAGTTATCAATATTGGCTAAGTTATCTAATTTATTCATAATATCATTAATGATACTTTCATTTAATTTATAACCTTTAATATGCCCTCCGTTTTGCATAAGTGGGCAGTCATATACTATATCATTATCACTAACAACTTTATCTAAATTATCAATAATATTCTTATTTTCATCATCAATTAATAACATAACATGAGGCAATTCTATTAAAGCATTATCTCTTACTTTCATTCTAGGGGGAATCCTAGAAGTAACGGTTTTTTCAGTAGCTCTAATCATTGTAGTAGAACCAATATTATAATCATAATCTTCTAAATCAATCATTCCAATAATACCTTTTCTACATTTACCATCTAAAGTTGTTCTTTCAATATATAAAAGACTATTTTCTAATGTAGTAAAAACATCATCATTAAGATAATCCATCATTGTAGAGTTAATTAAATTAATTCTCTTATCAACATCTTCACTTTCTAAATATACTTCAGGTAATATAAGTTTTAAAGTAGATTTATCACTACCTACAAATCTTTCTACATTTTTCCAATAATTAGGTTCAGATGTATATTGGTCACATGCAACAACACACCATTTTTCCATATCAATATTTTTTGGTATTAAAATATCTGCTCTTTTAAATGTTTTCATAACACTCATCCTTTCACTTTAATTATTTTAACACTAATAGAAATATTTGCAATATTATTTAATAAAAAAATAAAAAAAGTATAAAACATATTCTATAATTAATTGACATATATGAAAATTATAAGTATAATTAAATTATTAAGTATAGGAGCGATATTATGAAAAATATAAAAATGAAAACTTGGTCTTTGATATTTAGTATTGTTACCGCGGGGATTTTAATTTTATCAGGTACATATGCTTTATTTAAATGGACTTCTAGTGGAACAAATGTAGCAATTGATGCTCATTTAGGAGTAGTATATGAAAGAGAACATGAGACTTTAACTGGGACGTTAAATCCTACTAATAGTAAGGAAGGTGGACTAAGTACTAATATTACATTATGGACTACAACAAAGAAAACAAAAGTATATGGAACGTTATTCTTTTCTGTTAAAAGTATACCATCACCATTGAATACTAATAGTATGTTAAAATGGGAATTATGGAATGATAATACTAAAATTAGTAGTGGAGATTTTAATGGCTATGGAGAGGGGGATATAGTAGAACTTTTTAAAGATATAGAATTATCTAATGAAGAAGATATATTTACATTATATGTATGGTTAGATGATGATTGTATAACTACAACAGATATAAAAGGTACTTCGATTGAGATAGATGTAGGAGCTTCAGCGGCACAAATACCAACTAGTGAAAGTTCAATTACTGTTGTAAATAATTCACCTTCTCAAACTAATTGGGTAAAAAATTATACTTTATTATTAACCGCGACATCAACAGAATACAATATAACTGGATATGCAGTAACAACTTCTTCAGATACTCCATCAGCATATACGCAAATATCTAATGCAGGATTAACTTATAATTTGTCACATACAGTAGATGCAAATGGTAACTATTTTGTATGGTTTAGAAATCAAAATAATAAAATAGCTTATGAGGTTGTAGAAGTAAATAAAGTAGATAATATTAAACCTGTATTAAATAGAAATGGGGATTCTTCTGTTGATATTGCTAATTCTAATGCTACGATTGTAATACCACTTAAAATAGTTGATACTCAAAGTGGTATTAATATAGATACATTTACTGATGATGATTTAATATTTAAAGTTGGAACTACTACTATAAGTCCAACTAAAAGTATTACTTATCAAAGTGTGAGTGATGGAGAATATTCATATTTATTAACTTTAAGTAATGTTACTGGGAATGGTAAATTAAATATAGAAGCTCCTTCTGGAGTAATAAGTGATACTGTAGGTAATACTAATATTTTAACTACAATTGACCCATTTATTGACATAGATAATACTCCTCCAGTAGTCTCTTCTATAGAAGCTTCACAATATTCATCTACAATATCTATAAAAGCAACAGCTACAGATAGTTACGGAGTAGTAGATACTTATTGGTATAGTATAGATGGGGAAAATTATTATAGTTCAAATAATTCTAATTATACATTTAATAATGTATCTAATGGTAGTTATACTGCTTATGTATATGTAAAAGATAAAGCGGGTAATACTTCAAATATAAAAGAACAAAGTGTAGTATTTGATAATGTACCACCTACATTAACATCTTTAAAAGTAACAACTTCTTCTGGTACATATGCATATGGTAGCGTAATTAATATAAGTGCAATATATAGTGAAAATGTTTTTGCAAGTGATGGAAAGGCAATAAATGCAAGTACTGCTCCAACATTATCATTAAAATTTGGAAATGGAACTTCAAAAAATGCTACATTTGTAAGTGTAAGTGATAATACTATAAATTATAAAGTAGTAGTAGATATTATAGATTTAGGTGCTTTAACATTATCATCATATCAAGGTATAGTCTATGATCAAGCTTTAAATAGTTTAAATGTTACAGCAACAGAGTTAGGTGGTAATGCAGTTTCTGCATCTACAAAAGCAAAAATAGGTACAAATTACTATACAACATTAGCATCCGCGATCGCGGTATCAAGTACAACTAAAAGTATTACTATGGTAAATGATACAACAGAGTGTGTAACAATACCAAGTACAAATAATATAACGTTAGATTTATATGGTAAGGTAATAACTTGTGATACATCAAATACATCTGCAATAACTAATAATGGAATACTTAAAGTAGTATCTAGTCAAACAAATGGTGAAATAAATAGTACATATTATGCAATAAATAATCTAGGTAGTTTAATTCTTACAAGTGGTAAAATTCAATCTACAAATAATGTTGCAGTATATAATAATTCAACAAAAACTCAAGCTAATGGAGTATCATTATATGTAGATGGTGCTACAGTAATTTCAACTTCTAATAGTGGAATAAATAACGTAACAACAGGTATAGTTACTGTTGCATCAGGAACCGTAAAAGGGGCATTAGGTGGTATATATAATACAACTACTGGTACTATAAATATTGGTTTATCTACAGATACACTAAGTACTACTAATCCAGCTGTTTATAATACTACTACATCATCATATGGTGTATATATGAATTCATCTGGTACATTAAATTTATATAATGGGGCCATATATACTGCAAATACTAGTGTAGGAACAGCATACTTTAAAAATACATCTACTGTAACTGCAAGAAGTGGTTATCATATTACAACTGCTACAGATACATTAGGAGGAGTAACTTATAAAAAATCATATTTGGTAAGTGGAACAACTCAAATTCAATATAGAAAAGGTACAAGATACTGTGAATCATATACATGTTCTGGTACAAAGCAATCTTCAGAAACATCATCTTGTGTATATTCTTCTCCAGGAAGTGGTTGGACAAAACAAAGTGGAAGTTGTGCTTCTAAAACAGTTATATCAGGGACTTGTCAATGTGCAGGGGGGTCTGTAGCTAAGACAGATTGTGAAAAAGCGGGATTTAAAAGTGATACCGATTGCTTTATTTGGTGTACAGGAGAAATGGGAGGTTCAACAGGTGAAGGTTGTACATCAACTAAATCTTATGCATATTACTATACTAAAACAATAACTGAATCTTATGAAAATACTGGTCAATCTAGTTGTAATTCAAGTGAAACTGCTACTTGTGAATCATATGATGTAGATTATGGTTCTTGGGGTACAACAGATTATAGTAGTTATACATATTGTCAAAAAAGGACTTGTAATTTATCTTCTGAAGGTGTAGTAACAACGTGTGGTTCTGCTGGAAGTTGTTAGGAGGCGTATTATGAAAAATATATTTAATAAAGATAATTATAAATTACTTTTAATACTTCTAGTGTTGGTAATTGGGGCGATATTAATTATCGTCCTAATGAATACTGATAAGGATGATGATGGACCTATAACAGATTATAATGATGAAATTGCTAATGTAATACCATCTGAAGTAGAAAAATTATATAGAATAATTACTAATAATACTTGTAATGTTAATTATGGTTTTGATTTTACAGATACTAATAGTATTAAAGTAGAAGATATGGATGATGAAATAATTTTAACTATTATATTTAATAATTTAAAGGAGAATAATATTCTTAATTCTAAATTTAGTAAAGAAGAATATATTACTTATGCTTCTAATATATTAGGTACTAATATAGATATACCTAATGATTTTAGTAATTTTAATTATGATGGTAATGTTTATAAAATAGAGAATAATAATATTATAAAAGATACTTCAATATGTCAAAATGAAGTTAATTATAAGAGTGTTTTATATAGTTATTCATATAACTCTAATGATTTGAGTGTATATGTAAATTATATTATGATAAAAGATAATATAGCATATAACTTAGATGGTAGTATAATTGGTAATTATTCTAAGGAAAAAGAAGAGTCTATTATGAATAGCGCTACTAGTTATGTATATAATTTTAAAAAGAATATTAATGGTTATTATTTAACTGAGGTATCTAAAGCTCTAGTTGAGATTAATAAATAAATATTAATAAATAGAAATATAATATTATAGGTGATAAGATGAAAAGAATATCATTTATAGTATTTTTTCTTTTATTAATAATTACTATATTATATTATTTTACAAATAATAATAATATTAAGACTAATACAACTAGTAGTGAGAATATAGAAGTATATTATCCTTCTTATAATATAACAAAATTAGATAATTATATAGATTCATTTGTAGAAGAGATAATTAAATTACATAAACAAGAATATAATGGTGCTAAATTATATTTAGATTATGATATTGATGTAGATAATAAAAATATACATACAACTTTTTATACATATATAGAAAATGAAAATATATTAAAAACAAATATTACTAAAATAACTTATAATAAAATAAATAAAGAAATAATTAAAGATAACGAAATATTGGTTACAAGTAATAATTATGATTTTATAAATAATAGAATAATAGATAAAGATAAAAAATTAGTTGCGTTAACTTTTGATGATGGACCTAGTTATAATACTATGAAGATAGTAGATATATTAAAAAAATATAATTCTACTGCAACATTTTTTGTAGTGGGTCAAAAAGTAGATAAATATAAAAATACTATTAAATATTTGAGTGATAATAATATGGAAATAGCAAATCATACATATACTCATAAATTATTATCAAAATTAGATGAGACAAGTATTTTAAAAGAAATAAAAGATACTCAAGAAGCAATATATAAAATTACTAATACATATCCTACATTATTTAGACCAAGTTATGGTACAGTATCTTCTAAGTTAAAGAGGATATCACCTATGCCAATTATAATATGGAATTTAGATACACTGGATTGGAAACATCATAATTCTAAGAAAATAGCAAATAAAATACTATCAAATGTTAGTGATGGTGATATTATTCTAATGCATGATACATATACTGCGAGTAGAAATGCTGTTGAAATAGTAATACCTAAATTAAAGGAACAAGGATATGAAATAGTTAGTGTTAGTGAATTATTTTATTATAAAAATGTAGTACCTATTAATGGTAAATATTATGGATATATTAAATAATATATCTTGAAAAATATAACTTATAATTAACTAAAAAAGAAGCTTATTAGTTTATTATAAAAAAATCTTTTAGTTTAATTTTTAATAAATTAAAAAAAGATTTTTTAAATTATATTAATAAATAATAATGTGGAATTTTGATTGTTTAAAAATTTAATGTTCCAATATAGAAATGATTATTGTTACTTTTTAATAAAATTGTTTTATTATTTAGAACATAAAAAGTTGGATATATATATTCATCTTTATATTCGCCTATTAATTGTACACTGTAAAATTTATTTTCATTGGGATTATATATGCTCCATTTTTCTAAATTATGAAATAACATATTATCATTAAGAAATGGTGTTCTTCCGTAAAGTACATTAGAATCTGTTTCTTGTATTTTATTTGTAATAAAATTATAGTATGTTGTTTTCCCAGTTTGACTAATTTGTGTGTTGATTTTTCCAATATACAATCCTTTGTTATTTTTTTGAAAACTTGTTATAATCCAATCTTCTTTTAGGTTATTTGAAAATATAATAGATTCTTCATTATTTTTTAAATCAATTGATAGGATATCTTGTTTATTTTTATAATCTGTAGTACAAATTAACATTTCATTTTCAAAAACTTGAATTTCAAATATGCTACATAACATTGTCCCACTTTGATTTAGAACATCTCCATTATATTCTTTTAATGTAGTAATTTTTTCATCTTCTATTTGATATATATTTAATGTTTGTTTTCTTTCTATTATTATATCATTAATAGATTTAAATTTATCATTTATAGTTACTACATACAATTTATTATTTGTATTTGAATAATGAAATATAGGAGTAGATATTGGGTCAAGTAATGTCCCTTCTTTTAAAATTTTACCATTATTTAATGTATTTTCAAATTTTATTATTGACCAATTATAACTTATATTATCTAAAGGATTTTTAAATATTAATGATGCATATATTGTATTATCTAATATAAAATAGTTTAATATTCTATAATTTGAATCAAAATTGTAAATTTCAAATTTATCTTGTTCAAAGTCATATTTAAAAATATATTTTGTAACAAATAAATCATTATTGTTTGATGTATCAATTATATCACCGTATATATAATTTTGATTTACTTTATTTATGGATACTTCATAAGTGTCTTTTAGGTACTTTTTAAGTTTATTATTTAAGCTGCTATCTGTTAAAGTAATGGTGTATGAAGTAGTGGAATTTTTTTCTATTTTGCTTTCTATAATATCTGTTTTAGTATTATTGGTTTCTAAATTGTTATTATAAATTTTTGTAAAAAATAATGATATAAGAACAAATAATATCAAGAAACACATAAAAAATATGTCTCTTGAATTAAAATTTAATTTTTTCATAATTATTGAATAATATATCTATTTGATGAACTAACTGTGTTATATACATTAGTTGCTGTATCCATATGTTCTCCTAATACACTTCCATTACCATAACTACCATACCAAGTATCAACATAATATATATAATTAATACCTGTGCTATCTCCAAATGCTGCAGTATATGTGTATCCATTAACAGTTAAGTAGTGTCCTAACATTGTTCCATTATACATTGCTAAAGAACTTGTATTAGCATGTAAAATAATTGGTTTGTTTGAACTAATTCTATTTTTTACTAAAGTAGAAAATGTAGATGAAGTGTAATTTGAGCCTAAAACATAACTGTAGTTTTGTGATGTGTAATTATTAAGTGCATTTTTTATTGCATATACGTATGTTCCATTTGTAGAATTTGTTCCCATATAGCTAGCATATGTTGATTGACTAGATGATGTTCCATTTAAATATTGAACTACTTGTTTAACGTTTGCGGGTCCACAATAGTAGCTATTTTCTTGTTGATAATTTGTTATAGATAGTTTTGAGACAAAATATCTTGGTTGAATTACATTTTTACTTAATGATTCCAATTCATCATCAATTTTTAATAAATATTCATTAGTAAATAATGTCCCATTTGAGCAAGTAATGTCTAAATCATTTGGGTCTGTATTTTTTATAATGTAATCATATTCTTCATTGGTATAAATTTCACAGTTATTATTTGTATCTGCTAAAACTGATTTTGAAAATGCGAGTACACAAATTATAGAAAATATAAGTAATTTTTTTAAATTCATAAAATTCCTCCTTTTAAAAAGTAAGTACTTACAATTGTAATTATACATTTTATAATAAAAAAAACTACCCATTATTAGTAGAAAAAACTCTTCTTTTGGTGGAATATATTCTATTTGCAAGTAAATTCGTTTTTTTGTTCCATTCCAATTTTATCTGAATGGATTATATTAATTAATTCTGAATTTTCAAAGATTATATTTGGAGTTTCTGATATATATGATTTATTTATGTTAAATGTGAATTCATAATTTTCTCCTATTTTTAAATCTTTAGATATTGTTTTTGGTAATTTAATTGTGTAGATGCCTTCTACTTGGTATTCTTTAAATGTTACATACAAGTAATTTTCATCATTACTTGAATTTATATTACTTATATTATAAGTTTTTATTAGTATGCAATCATAGTTGTTAATATTATTATCTTTAGTTTTTTGAGTGATGGTAAAAAATATTATTAAAATTGTTAGTAAACCAATACTAATTATTATTGGTATTACAATTATTTTCTTTTTTATGTGGTAAATTTTCTTTTTATCTTTTCCATCTAATAATTCTTCTATTGAAATTTCTAATATTTCACATAATTTTTTTAAAATTGATATATCTGGGATTGAATTTCCACATTCCCATTTGGAAACAGCTTTAAAGCTAACTCCTACAAGCTCTCCAAGTGTTTGCTGAGTTAATCCTTTTTCTTTTCTTTTTCTTTTGATATATTCTCCAATTTTTTGATTATTCATGTATATCACTCCAATACTACAAACTTTTGTTATATATTTATTATACATTATTTTTTTTGATAATATTAAAAAAAATTACGCATATAATATTTTACTGAAATTTGATAAGAATATTGAAGGTTTATATTTTTACTAAAAAATGGATAATGTTTTAAAAAGATAATTTCTAAGTGTTAAACTTGGGATATATTAAATAATATATCTTGAAAAATATAATTATTTATTATATAATTATAATGTTTAAGAAGTAAGGTGATTCTAATGGGAAACAAATTATATAGATTTGTAAGATTTATAGGTGTACCAATATTTAAAATATTATATAGACCTACTATTATAGGAAGTGATAATATTCCAAGTACTGGTAATGTTGTTTTAGCGGGTAATCATACAAATAATTTAGATTGTGCTTTATTAATAACATCAACAAAAAGAACAATACATTTTTTAGCTAAAAATGAACTTCATAAAGGTAAACTAGGATGGTTTTTTACTTCTATGGGGACTATTCCAGTAGATAGAAAACATAAAGATAAAATGGCTCTTATAAGTGCTATAGATACTTTAAATAATGGTAATGTAATTGGGATATTTCCAGAAGGGACAACAACTAAAGATGGGAATATACTTCCATTTAAAGTAGGGGCGGTAGTTATGGCAAATCGTACAAATTCAAAAATAGTACCATTTAAAATAGAAGGAAAATATCGTATATTTAGAAAAAGTGTAAAAATAATTTTTGATAAACCATATTATGTAGGTGATGATATAGAAAAAGCTAATAATATTTTAAGAGATAAAATTATTAAACTAAAAGCAAAATAGTTAGAAAGAAGTTAATATATGAAAAATTATTTAAATAAATTATATAATTATATAAGAAGAAGATTTAGTAAAAGAAATTTAGATAATGATGATTTAATAAAAGAAAATTTAGAATATCCAGATATTAGTTTGTATGAATTATTAGAACAAACTGCATCTAAGTATCCAAATAATCTTGCTTATGAATATTATGGTCATGTTGTAACATATAAAGAATTTATAAAAAAAATTAAAACTGTTGCATCTGCGCTTAAAAAAATAGGTGTACAAAAGGGTGATAGGGTAACTATCTGTATGCCTAATACACCTAGTGCTATTATGACTTTTTATGCTACTAATATGATAGGGGCTACTGCGAATATGATACATCCATTATCATCTGAAAATGAAATATTATTATATTTACAAATGTCTAAGAGTAAATATTTATTAGTGATAGATGCAAATTATGGAAAAATATGCAATATCATGGATAAAGTAGAGTTAAATCGTGTTATAGTGAGTATTCCAAATGAGGAAATGACGAATACAAAGAAAGCGTTATATTGGTTTTTTAAAGGGCATAAATCTAAAATTAAACGTCATTCTAATACAATGTTATTTAAAGAATTTTATCATTTAGGTAATCCAAATGAGGATAATCTTTTAGTTAAGCAAAAAGGGGCTGATGAAGCTGTAATACTCTATAGTGGGGGAACAACAGGAGAACCTAAAGGGATACTTTTATCTAATAGAAATTTTAATGCAGAAGCAATAGAATGTAAGGTTATGTGTAAGACTGCTAGAGAGGGGGATTCTATTTTAGCTATAATGCCAATATTTCATGCATTTGGTTTAGGAATATGTATTCATACTGCATTATATATAGGTATGAAAGTAATATTAATTCCTAGTTTTAGTGCAAAAAAATTTGGCTCTTTAATAAAAAAATTTCATCCAAATTTTATTGTAGGAGTACCAACGTTATTCGAGGCATTATTAAAAAATAATAATCTTAAGAAGAATGATTTATCATGTGTAAGATGTGTTATTTCAGGTGGAGATAATTTATCTTTGGTACAAAAGAAAAATATTGATGAATTTTTAGAAAAGCATGGTTCAAAAGCAAAAGTAAGGGAAGGATATGGATTAACTGAATGTGTAGGAGCAAGTTGTTTAACTCCATATAATGAATATAAAGAATGTAGTATTGGGAAACCATTACCAGATATAACTTATAAAATAGTAAAACCAACTACACATGATGAGGTACCACGAGGTGTAGATGGAGAGATTTGTATAAATGGGCCAACTGTAATGTTAGGATATTTAGATGATGTTAAAGAGACTGCGAATGTATTAAGATTACATGATGATGGTAAAATTTATTTACATACAGGAGATTTAGGGTGTATGGATGAAGATGGATATGTATACTTTAAGCAAAGATTAAAAAGAATGATAGTTTCATCAGGATATAATATATATCCAAGTCATGTTGAAAATATTTTAAATTCTCATTATGCAGTATTAACATCTACTGTAATAGGAATAGACCATCCATATAAAGTGCAAGTAGCAAAAGCGTTTATAGTTTTAAAAGAGGGTTATAAGCCAACATATAGTATAAAAAAGAGTATAAAAGAACACTGTAACAAAAATTTAGCAAAATATTCAATACCATATGAATATGAGTTTAGAGATGAACTGCCTAAGACTAAGGTAGGTAAAATTGCCTATAAAGAATTAGAAGAAGAACACAAAAATTTAAATGGGGTAAAAGATATAAACGAGGTGTAGAGATGAAGATAGGGAAATATTATAAAGAAGAATTTATAAATAATTATAAATTATTTAAAGATAAGAAGACGAGAAAAAGTCAAATACCAAATATATTAACATTATCAAGATTATTTTCTCCTGTAATAATTATTCCATTGGTATTATGTAGAGAGTATTTACTTGCTTTAATATTTGTAATAATATTTGCTTTAACAGATCTTTTGGATGGATATATAGCTAGAAAATTTAATTATGTTAGTAAATTGGGAAAAGAAATTGACCCTATATGTGATAAAATATTTCTAGGTAGTTTACTTATTCCACTTATTATGAAGTGTCATTTCTTGTTATTAAGTATATTTTTAGAATTAATAATAAGTATTATCTCTATTATAAATAAGATTAAAGGGTATAATACTAAAGTTAATGGGTTTGGTAAAGTTAAAACAGCATTTATTTATACTTTGATTAGTTATACATATTTATCTTTATTTATAAGTATTAATGATATATTATTTATAATTATATATATTATTACTACAATATTACAAATATGTACTATTATTACTTATTTAAAGAGAACTATAATTAAAGAAAAAGAAGATAATATTGTTATAAGTAGTTTTGGTTATAAATTAATAAAACCAATATTTAAAATATTATTTAATTCTTATTTTAGACCAAAAGTAATTGGGAAAGAAAATATTCCTGCTGAAGGGGCGTTTATATTATGTGGGAATCATACTAATGTTCATGACCAATTTCCTATTATGATGAATACGAAAAGGGTTATTCATTATATTGCTAAAAAAGAGTATTTTGATTCAAAGATGGGATTTTTCTTTCGTTTTGTAGGGCAAATACCTGTAGATAGAGAGATAAAGGATGCTAATGCTAAAAATGAAGCGTTGGAGGTATTAAAAAATAATCATGCTTTAGGTATATTTCCAGAAGGTACAAGGAATGTTTTAGTATATAAACAAGATGAGGTTAACAAATTATATGAATATGTAAAAGATAAGATTTCTAAAAACCAATTTATTGATATACTTAAAAATAATCAGACTAAATTATCTCAAATACATCTTTTAGATAAATTAAAAAGTGAAAAAAGAATAACTAATATGGATTATTCAGAATATTTACTTGATTTACCAAATAAGTTAAAAACTCTTTTTGAAGAGAATAAAATAACAGAAGAAGAGTATAGAGATTCATATTTATTAGAGTTTAAATATGGTGCAGTGTCATTAGCAAGTAAAACAAATACTAAAATATTACCATATGCCACATGTGGCACATATGCTCATCATAGTAAAAACTTGCAAGTAGTAATTGGTACTCCTTTTAAAATAGATGGTTTATCACTTGATTGTGCAAATAAAATGTTAAGAGATAAAATTATAGATATTATTATAGAAAATAGCAAATAACTCTTTGCTTTTTTTATATATGTATGGTAGAATATAGACTATAGGAGAGTGTAAGATGAGAAAGAAAAATGGCTTTACTTTAATAGAGTTATTAGCAACATTACTAATTATTTGTCTTATAACTACTATTGCAGTTATAACAATCAAAGATAATATAGAAAATACAAAGGATAAAGCGCAAAAACTTACTCAAAATGCTCTTTTTCAAGCTTCAAGTGCTTATGTAGCAGAATATAAAACAAATAGTACAGATTGGTATACAGAGTATACTGAAGAAGATGATGCATATAAAGAAACTGGTAATGAATATGCTTGTACTACAATTCAAATGTTAATTGATAAGGGATACTTAAAAAATAATATAATAGATGCAAAGACAAATGAAAGAATAAACCATAATACTCAAATACAAATAATAAGAAATAAAACTACTAAAGTAATTTTTAAAAAAGTTATAATGTCTAGTCAAGTATGCAAAGAATTAGATAGTGTAATTCCTAGTGTAACGTTTACTCCAGATGGTAGTAATTTGGTGTATAAACCAACAGTAACAATAACATCAATAACAGGTGAGTCTAATGTTAAATCTATGGCTTATTATATAAAAAAAGATAATAATAAATATCAAGAGGTTACTACTACTTCTTATTTAGGGGAAATAACTATAGAAGAAATAGATGGAGAAAGTATTAGAGTATGTGCTAATGTAACAAATGGTATTGATGTAAGTAGTGGAGAGGTATGTAGTAATTATTTTAATGTTGATAATACTCCTCCAAAAATAGATAAAATAGAGAATGTTAATGGTTCTAATATTGTTAATGTAACAGTAATAGAAAAAAATATTGATAGTTATTGTTTAACAAAAGAAAATAATATTAATAATTGTATATGGGTAAATATTACTTCTAATATATTTAATATAAATGTAGAAGAAGAGGGAGATTATTATATATATATAAAAGATAAAGTAAATTTAATTAGTAATGATGAAAATAATAAAGTAAGTATATCTATAGATAAGGATATACCTTCAGTTATATTTACTCCTAATGGGACTGATATATGGAGTAAAAGTATAGACGTAAAGTTAACCAAAATTACAGGCACATCGGGAATTAAAAATACAAATTATTATATTAAAAAAGATAATATTAAATATAGGGAAAATACTAGTACAACTACAGATGATGAAATAATTACAGTAGATGTAGAAGGTAGTAATATATATGTTTGTGCAGTAGTAGAAAATAAAATAGGTATAACAAGTGGAGAGATATGTAGTAATATATATAAAATAGATAATACTCCACCTAAAGTAGAATTATCTTCTTTAAATTTTTCTGGGGAAATACAGATAGATGTAATTGAAGATAATATTGATAGTTATTGTATAACAAAAGATAATGATACTGATAATTGTACATGGATAGAAACTTCTGAAAATAATTTTAATACTACTGTTACAGAAGAGGGGACATATAATGCATATGTTAAAGATAAGGCTAATAATATAGGGACTTCTTCTATAAATATTATACTAGAAAAGACTATAACTGTAGATTGTAGTGTATCTAATACAAATGGTGTTTGTACAATATCAGAAAATATAGATGATATAGGAGAAATTAGTAGTATTACTACTTCAAATGGTGTTATAAGCTATAGTTTAAATGAAAAGACTATAACATTAACTTTTAAACAAGGTATTTATACTCAAGGTACGGCGTTGGAATGTAATTGTACTACTACTGTTACAGAAGAATGTACATGTGGGCAAAGATGTTGTACTCCTCAAGGGGGAGGGTCAGGAGGCTCTTCATATTGCGAAAGTGGAGGTGGAGGTAGTAGTTGTTTAGTTTGTTATGATGTTTCCTGTGTTTCGGGGTTATGTGATTATAATGAGTGTAAAGAGAAAAAAACAACTACTTGTAATACATGCTATACATATCAATATCAAGCTACAATAAAATATAAACCAGAATAGAAAGAGGGTTATTATGAAAAGTAATTCAAAAATTAGTTTATTTGCTATATCTTTTTCGATATTGGCATTATTATCAACAATATGTTTATACTATTTTATGATAAATAAGTATAATGCTTTAAATGACAAAATAAATGAATTAAATCAAAATAATTCTTCAAATACACCAGTAAATATATCTTTAGTATTAAATGAATTTGCTAAGAAGTTGATTAATGATAAAATAATTACTAAAGATAAAGCTATAAGTAATGAAATTATAATTACTTTTAATGAAATGAAAAATCAATATGGACTTGATGTTAGTTTTGATTGTGTAGAAGAAGATACATATATAAAATATATATTTATGGAAGATACAGAACAAGTAAAAGATACTATAATAGGGCAAAATTGTTATGAAAAGTAAGTTAATACTAGTAATATTAATTATTATATTAACTGGATGTAATAATGTATTAGATAATGATGATGATATAAATACATATATATATAAATTAATAAATGATTCAAAAATTACAATACAAGAAGCTATAAATAGTGAAGTTAATTTAACATTAAATGATTTAATAAATAAATATAATTATATTTATACAGGAAATTGTGATAAAGATAAATCAACGATAAAAATTGTTTTTGATGATACAGGTAAAGTGATACAAACAATAATAGATTTAAGTTGTAATAAATAATTTTAATTAGAATTAATTGACAAATTAATATAAAAATATTATGATATAAATAGGTTTGAGGAGGTATTATGAAAAAAATATATAAATTAGGGATTATTATTATATGTCTATTTGTATTTACTGGTTGTAATAATAAACAAGAAGAAAAAGAACAAACAGAATTTACTATTGGTGAGACTATTTCTATTAAAAATTTTGATATAACATTCTTAAATTATTCTATTAGAAAAGCTATAAATACTAATGAAAAACATCAAGATTTAATTTTCTTAGAAGTAAGTTTAAAAAATACTAGTTCACAAAGTCAAAAGTTTAAGACTAGTAGTTATAAAGTATATGGACCAGAAAATACAGAGTTAGATATTATATCATCTGCTAAATATACTACATCTGCGAATAATGTAGGTAATATACGTGGTGGAGGTATTACGAGTGGACATTTAATCTTTGAATATGCAGGATATGGGAAGTATTACTTAGAGTTTTCTAATACTAAAGGTAAAAAAGTAACTTTAATCATGGATGTATACGAAGAAGTAGAATAGTAAATCCTAATGGACTTACTATTTTTTTCTAGGAAGGAGTATATGAATAATAGTTTTAAAAATTTACCTAATGAAGAAAAGCCACGTGAAAGATTAAAAAAATATGGAAGAGATAATTTGTCTAATGAAGAATTACTTGCAATTGTATTAAAGACAGGTACTCATGATATACCAGTAGATGAACTGGCTAAAAATCTTTTAGTAGAATTAGGTAGTATTACTAAATTAAAGGATGTTTCACTAGCTAAATTATTAAGTATAAAAGGTATAGGAGAGGTAAAGGCGTTAACTTTATATGCCATGATTGAACTGGGAAAGAGAATATATAAAAATGTAAATCTTACTAAAAGGTATAAACTTAGTAATCCAGAAGATATAATTAATTATTATAATGATACATTAATAGATAAAAAGCAAGAAGAATTTCATGTGTTATATTTAGATAGTAATAATAATATTATTACTACAAAAAGATTATTTATAGGTACAATTAATCGTTCGATAGTTCATCCAAGAGAGATATTTAAAGAAGCGTATTTAAATTCTGCTTGTAAAATAGTATGTATTCATAATCATCCTACTGGTAATATAACACCTAGTAAAGAGGATATATTTATAACAAGAACTATTGATGAAATAGGGAGAATTCATGATATAAAATTATTAGACCATTTAATTATTGGGAAAGATAGCTATTTTAGTTTTTATGAGAATAAATATTTAAAAAATTAAATAATACTTTTAAAAACAATATTTATGTTATATAATAAAACTAGGAGGAGGACAAGATTATGAAAAGGAAAAAAAATATGCCATTAAAATATATAATATTAATAATAATACTTATCCTTCTAATTTTACTTTTAATATTTAATTATACGTTAAAGGATGACCGTAAATTATCTAAAGTAGAATCTGTATTTAAAGATACTGTAACATGTATAATAAAAGTATTGCGTACTCCTATAGATTATATAGGTGATATTATAAGTGATTTTAAAGAGCTTAAAGATGTTCAAAAGGAAAATCAATTATTAAAAGATTCTTTAGAAAAAGTAGATTATGTTAATACTGAAAATATTGAATTAAAAAGGCAAATAGAAAAGTTAAAAGAGGAGTTGGATATAGAATATAGTTTAACTGATTATGAGTATTTAAATAGTACAATAATTAGTCGTAATATTGGATATTGGTATAATACAATTACGATTGATAAAGGAAGTTATAATGGTGTAAAAAAAGATATGCCTGTTGTAAATAAACAAGGTTTGATAGGAAGAGTAGTAAGTACAACTAATTTTACTTCTGTTGTAAAATTGATAACTACAACGGATACATCAAATAAATTATCAGTATTAGTAACTGATGGGAATTATGATTTATATGGTTTATTATATCAATATGATGAGGTTGATAATTTACTTTTGGTTGAGGGGATAAGTAATACGGATAAGGTAAATATAAATGATTTAGTGTATACAAGTGGGATGGGAGGAATATTTCCAAGTGGAATTATGATAGGTAAGGTAACTTCTATTTCTACGGATTCTTATGGTTTATCAAAAATAATTAAGGTATCTCCATCTGTAGATTTTTCATCATTAAATTATGTAACTATATTAAAAAGAAAGGATGAATTAAAATGATTTATCCTTTAACTATTATAATTATATCTTTTATTATAGATGGTATAACTTCATTATATATAAATATAAACTATACATATGTATCAATTTTTTCTACGATATATACACTTATTGCTATTGTTATGGTATCTAAATATATTAAAAATGATAAAAAATACTATTTAACATATATTTTAACAGGGTTAGCGTTTGATTTTTCATATACGAATACTTTTATATTAAATATGACTGTATTTTTTATCTTAAGTTTAATTATTAAGAAATTATCATATATATTTACAGATAATTTTATTAATAATATTATAATATCATATATAACTATTATTTTATATTATATTTTAACAAATATTATACTTGTAGTAGTGGGTTATATTACTTTTAATATTTATTTATTAATAAAAATATTATATAGTAGTATTATTATGAGTATTATATATACTATTATAATATATATATTAAATAGTATAAAAGATAAGGTATCAGGTAATAAAATAAGATAAGATATCATATTATTTATTGGTGAATAATATGGAAATAGATATAAATAGTAAATATTTAAAAAAGAAAAAGGATAATAAAATAGTATCAAAATATTTTAAAGGATTATTATATCGTATTTTAATTAGTATGCTTATTTTTTTATCACTTGGTATATTTATTAAATCATCAAATAAAAATAAAGAGATGGTATATGAAAATATATATAATAATAATTTTTTATATACTAAGGCTTTAAAATATTATGATAAATATTTAAAAGGAGTATATCCTTTTTCTAAATTATTTAATCAAGATACAAGTTTAGTTTTTAGTGAAAAATTAGTATATACTTCTCAAAATAAATATTTAGATGGTGTTAAATTAACCGTTGATACTAATTATTTAGTACCTATATTAGAAGATGGTATAGTTATTTATATTGGAGATAAACCTAATTATGGAAATACAATTATAATTCAGGGTATAGATGAAATAGAGATATGGTATGCAAATATTAATAATAGTAATGTTTCTTTATATGATTATGTTACTAAGGGGAGTTTGTTAGGAGAAGTAAATGATAATTATTTATATTTAGTATATAGTCAGAATGGAAAGTATTTAAACTATGAAGAGTTTCTTAAATAAAATAGAGTTTTCTAATTATTTTTTATTTTTAGCGATATCTTTTGTTTTAGTGGGATATTATAAGAATTTAATAATTTTTACTTCATTAATATTAATTCATGAATTAGGGCATGTTCTAATAGCAAAGCTATTTAACTATGAAGTTCAAAAAATTATTATTTATCCATATGGGGGATTAACAAAATTAGATAGTATTATTAATAAGAAAATAATTCATGAGTTTTTAATAAGTATATCAGGATTAGTTATGCAGATATTATTTTATTATTTAATTATTTTTATTAATTTAAAATATTATATTTTTAATGATTATACTATATATCTTTTAACTGCGTATCATAAAAGTATGTTATTTTTTAATTTATTACCTATAATTCCATTAGATGGTTTTAAAATTATAAATTGTTTATTAACTAAAATATGTTCTTATAATTTAAGTAATCATATAAGTATATATTTATCTTTAATAACATTAATTATATCTATTTATATAACAAGAAATGATTTAAATTATACTTATATAATGACAATATGTATATGTCTTAAGAATATTTATTTATTTTATAAAGAAAGTAGTTATTTATTTAATAGATTTATTTTAGAGAGATATTTATATTCTTTTAAATTTAAACATACGAAAATAATTAATGATTATCATAATATGTATAAAGAATATAATCATATTATTAAAGATAATGATAAATATTTAAAAGAAAAAGACTTTTTATCAAAAATGTTTGACAATCCATATCATTTATGATAAAATCTTATATGTTTGTAAGACCTCTGTTGTTAATTCAACCGCGCTAAAAAGGTTATAAGAGTGATATACCACCTTACGGGCGAGTCTTATTTAAAATTTAAGGAGGTAAATATGAAAGCAATAATTGAAACTGGTGGTAAGCAATACTACGTAACAGAAGGAAGTGTTATTTACGTTGAAAAACTAGATATTCCTACTGATGGAGAAGTTATTTTTGACAAGGTACTATTAGTAGATGGTACTGCAGGTAATCCTTATGTTGCTTCTGCTAAAGTAACTGGTGTTGTACTAAAACAAGGTAAAAATAAGAAAATTACTATTTTTAAGTATAAACCTAAGAAAAAATCAACAAGAAGAAAAGTTGGACATAGACAACCATATACTAAAGTTGAAATTAAAACTATTACTAAGTAGGTTGTGTTATGATTAAAGTAGCTGTATTAAAAGATAAGGGAGTAATAAAAAGTATTTGTTTAAGAGGACATGCTAACTATGATATATATGGTAAAGATATTGTATGTTCTAGTGTTAGTACGTTAGTAATTACTTCTATAAATAATATTATAGCGCTTGATGATAAGTCAATAAAATATGATATTAATGTTGATAGCACATATATTGAATTACTTAAAGATAGCACTGTTGCTAATAGTATTATCAATAATATGATTAATTCTTTAATTGAATTAGAGGATAACTATCCTAAAAACATAAAAGTAACTATGCAAGGAGGGTAAAGTATGCCAAGTTTTTTAAAGTTAAATATTCAACTATTCGCTCATAAAAAAGGGCAAAGTTCAACTAGTAATGGTAGAGATTCAGAATCAAAAAGATTAGGAGCTAAAGCTAGTGATGGTGAATATATTACTGGAGGTAGTATTATTTATCGTCAAAGAGGAACTAAGATTCATCCTGGGAATAATGTAAGAAGAGGTAAAGATGATACTTTATATACTACTATTTCTGGATATGTTAAGTATGAACGTTTAGGTAAAGATAGAAAACAAGTTAGTGTTTATGAAGAGAGAGCTTAAGCTCTTTTTTGTTGACATAATAATTATCTTTTGGTATTATTATTTTGTTATATAAGAGGTGTAGGATGAAGGTATATATTAAAGGGAATATTAGTAGTATTATTTATAGTAATGAGAGTAATGGATATACAGTAGGAATATTTAAAATTAAAGAAACAAATAGTGATATAGAGCAATTAAAGGGTAGTGTTAGTTTTGTAGGTATATTTCATGAATTAAGAGAGAAAGTTAATTATATATTTTATGGTAATACTAAAATACATCCTAAATATGGATTTCAATTTGAAGTAGAGGAATATGAGATAGTTAAACCTACTAAGAAAGAGGAAATTATAGCTTTTTTATCAAGTGATTTATTTCCAATAGGAGAAAAAACCGCGGAGGCTATATATAAGAAATTAGGTAATGATACAATTAATTTAATACTTAATAATAAAGATGTTTTAATAGGGATACCTAGATTAAAAGAGGATAAGATTAATAGGATATATGATTTATTAAAAGATTATCAATATAGTAATACTATTATATTAAAGTTAACTGAATTAGGTTTTACTTTAAAGCAATCATTGTCTATTTATGCAAAGTATAAAAATAGAACTTTAGATATAATTAATGATAATATATATATGATTATAGATGATATAGATATATCTTTTGGTAATGTTGATGAAATAGCTATAAATATGGGGATATTACCTAATGATGAGAGGAGATTATTAGCATTATTGGTATATATTATATCTAACATATGTTTTAGTCTTGGGAGTACTTATGCAATTGAGTCTGAAATTAAGTATGAATTAGATAAATATGTAGATGATATTAATTCTGATGAATTAGAATATTTATTTATTAAATTAAATAGATTAGGTAAATTAAAAATAGAAGGAAGTAATTATTATCTTTCATCATTTTATAATGCGGAGCATTATATAGCTAAGAGGATATATTATATTAATAATATAGAGAAACAGTATGATACTAAAAAGATATATAAATATATAGAGATATTAGAGAAAGAAAATAATATTAAATATGATGAGTTACAAAAGAAAGCTATAGTTAGTGCTATATGTAATAATTTTACTGTAATAACAGGAGGTCCTGGTACTGGGAAAACTACTATTATAAAATGTATTGTAAGTATTTTAAAAGATGTTTTAAAGGTTAGGGATGAAGATATTGCTTTGTTATCACCTACAGGGAGAGCATCTAAAAGAATGAGTGAGGCTGTAAATATGCCTTCTTATACAATACATAGATATTTAAAATGGGATAAGGATAGTAATTCTTTTAGTGTTAATGAGTTTAATCCTAGTATGGAAAAATATATTATAGTTGATGAGGTTAGTATGGTAGATACTCTTCTTATGGAGAGTTTATTAAAAGGAGTTAAAAAGGATGTTAAGATTATTTTAGTAGGGGATTATAATCAGTTGCCTAGTGTTAGAGAAGGGCAAGTATTAAAAGATATAATAGATAGTGAGGTAGTTAATGTTATTACTTTGAATTCTTTGTATAGGCAGAATGAAAATTCATATATAGTAGAGTTGGCTTATGATATTAAAAATAGATGTGTAGAAGATAGTTTTACTGTTAAAAAAGATGATTATAATTTTATTGAGATAGATAGTAGTTTGGTTAAAGATACTATAGTTAAATTAGTGAATAAGGCAATAGAAAAGGGTTATAATGATAGTAGTATACAGATTCTTGCTCCTATGTATAAAGGAGAGAATGGAATAGATATTTTAAATAGTATTTTAAAAGAATTATTTAATCCACCTAGTTATGATAAGAAAGAAATTAAAGTAGGGGATGTAATATATCGTGTTGGTGATAAAGTATTACAACTTGTAAATGATACAGAGGATAATGTTTATAATGGAGATATTGGTTATATAGTAGATATTGTATCTTCTAAATATTCTTTATCTAAAAAAAATGAGATACATATTTCTTTTTATGGGAATACTGTTATATATACACCTTCTAAATTTATTAATATTACACATGGATATGCTATTAGTATACATAAATCTCAAGGTAGTGAATTTGATATGGTTATAATGCCTGTTGTAAAATCTTTTAAAAGAATGTTATATAATAAATTAATATATACAGGTATAACAAGAGCAAAGAAAGTATTATTATTAGTAGGGGATAAGAATAGTTTTATGTATGGAGTTAATAATACTTCGTTAGATAGTAGAAGAACAACATTAAAAGATTTATTAATTAATATGTATAATAATAAAGATAATGTTTAAAATAATTAATGGTACAATGTACCCATCTTATTTTTCGATAGGAGTGATAAATAATGAAAAAATGTATGTGTTTAGCTCTTACTACTGGTATGGGAATACTTCTTTATACACAAATAAAAAATGGTAATATGAAGAAGTTAATTGAGAAGTGTAAAACTAAAGAGTTAGAAGTAGTAAGTGAATTGGAAAATATGATGTAATAATAAAAGTTCCTATTAAATTAGGAGCTTTTATTTATATTAAAACTGGTAATTATATAAAAAATATGTTAAAATAATTTTGGTGATTATAATGGGAAAAGTATATTTTACAAGAGAAATAAATAGTGATAGCTTAATTAAAATGTATGAATGTTTAAATGAACCTTTAAAAGGGAATATTGCAGTTAAAATATCAACAGGTGAATTAGGAGGACATAATTATTTAAAACCAGCATTAATAAAAGATTTAGTTAGTAAATTAAATGGTACTATTGTTGAATGTAATACTGCATATAAAGGGAAACGTAATACTACTTGTGAACATTTAGAAGTAATAAAAAAACATGGCTTTTTAGATATTGCTAATGTTGATATAATGGATAGTGAAGGAGAAATATCTCTACCTATTGAAAATGGTAAACACTTAAAGGAAAATATTGTAGGTAGTCATCTAAAAAACTATAATTCTATGCTTGTTTTATCACATTTTAAAGGACATCAAATGGGAGGATTTGGAGGAGCATTAAAAAATATGTCAATAGGAGTAGCATCAAGCAGTGGTAAAGCTAATATACATACATCTGGTAAAACTAAAGAGGTAGATAAATTATGGGATAATTTACCTAATCAAGATGACTTTTTAGAGTCTATGGTGGAAGCAGATAAAACTGTAATAGACTATATGGATAATATAGTATATATTAATGTTATGAATAATTTATCTATTGATTGTGATTGTAGTAGCAATCCAGCTTCACCTTGTATGAAAGATATAGGAATATTATCATCAAAAGACCCAGTTTCTTTAGATAAAGCTTGCTTAGATTTAATATATAATTCGTCTGACCAAGGTAAATTTAGTTTTATTGAAAGAGTAGAAAAACAACATGGAGCATATATACTAGAATATGCTGAAGAATTAAATATTGGTACTAAAGAATATGAATTAATTGATATAGATAATTTAAGTTGATAATCTAAATATTATTAACTTTTTTTATTTATGAAAAAAAACTAAAAAAATATATAAATCCTGTGCTATAATTGAATGTAGATGAGGAGAAGTATTATGAAAGAGGATATAAATAATTATTATATGGATATTGCATGTTTAGAAAAAGAAAAATCAACATGTGTAAGAAGAGGAGTAGGTGCTGTAATAGTTAAAAATAATATGATTATTGGAAGAGGGTATAATCATACTGTTAAAGGAAGTATACCATGTACAGAAGATACTTGTATTAGGAAAAAAAATAATATTGTAAGTGGTACTAGACAAGAATATTGTATGGCAATACATGCAGAACAATCTGCGATTATAGATGCTTATAGAAATGGTTATACTACAGAAAATAGTACTATGTATATAACAGATTCACCTTGTGTTATATGTGCTAGATTGATATGTGAATTTGGTATAACAAAAGTTTATTACAAAGATAGTTATCCAGATGAATTGTCTTTTAAAATTTTAAGTAATGCAAGTATTGATACTTACAAGATTGATAATTATAAAGTAAAGAAAAAAAGTAAAAAGATGGATGTGATATAGTGGAACAAAATATGACAAGGAATTTTAGTATTA
>CAZTUM010000004.1:0-4169 GCA_964616645.1 uncultured Muribaculaceae bacterium
AAGTGTTTTCAGTACTTGAAGGTGAATTTTGACATAACAAGTGACAAACTTGGGAAAATTACTACATATTTTAAAGAAGGTATTGAAGGTATTATTAATATTGTAGATGTATTAATAGGTGATAATTAATAGATAGTTAACACATATAAATTATTTTTTGTATTGTTTTAGTATTGATTTACTTTGGTTTATATGTTAATTATAGTAGAAAAGGTATTGACTAATTTTTTTAAATTTGCTATAATTAACTCAAGATATGGAGGAATAAAAATGAAAAAATTAAATCGTAAAGGTTTTACTTTAATTGAATTATTAGCTATTATAGTTATACTTGCAGTAATTATGGTTATTGCCATACCTAAAATGCTTGATGTAATGAGTAGTTCTAAGAGAAGTTCGCTAGATGATAGTGTTAAGATTACTGCAAGAGGATGGAATACTAATCTTGCTTCAGCAGGAATTGCAACTAGTTTAACTGATGCAGAAAAGTCTTTATATAAAGGAGGGTTTTCTTCATGGACATGTTTTACATCCGAACAATTGCAATTATTAGGTTTAGATGCTACTCAATATAAGGTTGGTACTGGTAGTATTACTGCTGATTCAAACGGTGTTGTAACTAATCCAATTTGTTCTATGGGTAAAGTAACTAATGGTAATGCAGAAGTAATTTTAGTTGTTACTAGTGAACACTCAATGTTTGTTGATGAAAGCGCGGTTACAATTGATGGTACAAAATATATGTGGGCTAGAAGCGATGGTACTCATAGTTGGTAATTAAATAAATCTGAAGACTAAAAAGTCTTCTTTTTTTAAATAAAGTTAGTTTTTTGTAAAATATAGATTAAATATATACAATTAATGAAAATATATGATAAAATTAAATTAGGTGATAAGAAATGAGTAAAATAAAAAACATTAAAGCTAGAGAAATATTAGATTCTAGGGGGAATCCTACTGTTGAAGTTGATGTAACATTAGAAAGTGGTTATATCGCGACTGCATCAGTACCATCTGGAGCTTCAACTGGTATTAATGAAGCAATAGAATTAAGAGATAATAATAAAGATAGATATTTAGGTAAAGGAGTATTAAAAGCAGTTTCAAATGTAAATGAAATAATAAAACCAAGATTGCTTGGGATGGACGTGTTAAAACAAAGAGAAATTGATGAAATGTTAATTAAGTTAGATGGGACGAAAAATAAAAGTAAATTAGGAGCAAATGCCATTTTAGGTGTATCACTTGCTTGTTTAAAAGCGGGTGCTTTATATAAAAATCAAGAATTATATGAATATATTGGAAAAGGAACAATCATCCCAAGACCAATGATGAATATATTAAATGGAGGTGCTCATGCTTTAAATGGACTTGATTTTCAAGAATTTATGATAATGCCAATGACTAAAGATTTTAGAACTAACTTAAGAATGGGTGCTGAAATATTTCATAATTTAAAGAAAATTTTAAATAATGAAGGATATAATACTGGTGTAGGTGATGAAGGAGGGTTTGCTCCATCGATAACTAGTACTGAAGAAGCTATAAACTTAATAATAGATGCTATAAAAGTATCGGGATATACACCTGGTAGAGATGTTTACATAGCACTAGATGTAGCTTCATCAGAATTTTATAATGATGGTAAGTATTCATTTGAGGGTATGGTTAAAACTAGTAAAGAATTAATAGATTACTATGAATATTTATGTGAAAAATATCCTATTATTTCTATAGAAGATGCCCTTGCAGAAGATGATTACGATGGTTGGAAGTTAATAACTTCTAAATTAGGGCATAAAGTTCAATTAGTAGGTGATGATTTATTTGTTACTAATAAAGAATTATTTCAAAAAGGAATTAATGAACATATGGCTAATGCTATACTTATTAAACCTAATCAAATTGGCACTATAACTGAAACTATAGATACAATATTACTTGCTAAGAAAGCAAGATACAATATAATTATATCTCATCGCAGTGGAGAAACAGAAGATACTTATATTGCAGATTTAGCAGTAGGACTTAATATTGGTCAAATAAAGACAGGTTCTTTATGTAGAGGAGAGAGAACAGCTAAATATAATAGATTACTTAGAATATTTGAAAAAATATATAGAAACTAACTCTTCATAAAGAATATTAGTTTCTATAATATAGAAAGGATATATTATGAGCAGTATAAAAGTAATGAATGAAAATTTAGCTAATAAAATTAATGCAGGAGAAGTAGTAGAAAAATGTGTTTCTGTAGTTAAAGAATTAGTAGAAAATAGTATAGATGCAAATAGCACTGATATAAAGATATATTTAAAAGAATCAGGTATAAAAGAAATTAAAGTAATTGATAATGGCGCTGGTATGGATAAAGAAGATGCTATATTATGCTTTCAAAGACATGCTACTTCTAAAATAATTAAAGATGATGATTTGTTTAATATACATACATTAGGTTTTAGAGGAGAAGCGCTTCCATCTATATCAGCAATCTCTGAAGTAATATTAAAAACTTCTAAAGATAATGTAGGAACTCAAATTACTCTAAAAGGGGGGGCAGTTTATGAAAATATTAAGAGTGATTTACAAAAAGGAACACAAATAACAGTAAGTAATTTATTTTATAATACACCAGCTAGACTTAAACATTTAAAAAGCCCATATAGTGAATTATCCTCAATCGTGGAATATATAAATAAAATTGCTTTAAGCTATCCTAATATAAGATTTAAATTAGTTAATGATGATAGAGAAATATTAAATACAGATGGAAGTGGGAATCTATTAAAAGTTATTAAAGAAATATATGGATTAGATGTAGTAAAGAAAATGATACCTATAAATGGGGAAAATGATGATTATTCAATAAATGGATATATATCATTACCTGAAATAACTAGAACTAATAAAAATAATATGATAACTTTAGTTAATGGTAGAGTAATTAAAAATTATGAGTTAAATAAAACTATTAATGATGCATACCATACATATAAAGAAGATAATAGATATCCTATAGTAGTAATAAATATAAATACTGACCCAACCTTAATAGATGTAAATATTCATCCATCTAAATTAGATATTAAATTTAGTAATTTTTCTGCTTTAAATGAGTTAATCAAGAATACTATTATATCTTCTATTAAAAATAAATTATTAATACCTAATATTGAAGTTAAAGAAGTAAAAAAAGATTATCAAGAAAATTATCAACAAAATCAAATAGATTTTACAGTAAGTGAAGATATATCTACATATAAAGAAACATTAGATAATTATTTTAAAAATGATAATAATAAATTAAGTATAGATGAAGATAATATATATAGTTATAATGAATTTGATAAAGAAGATGAAAAACCATTACATGATAAATTGCCTGAGTTATATCCAATAGCTTTAGCTTTAGGTACATATATTATTTGTCAAAATAACCTGGGAATATATTTAATAGACCAACATGCTGCGAAAGAACGTATTAACTATGAAAAGTATAAATATGCTATTTTAAATCCAAAGAAAGATACAATATCGATGCTTATCCCTATAGTAATAGAATATCCTTATAATGAATATATAATTATAAAAGAAAATTTAGACTTTATTCGTAGTTTTGGTATAGAAATAGAAGAATTTGGAAGTAGTAGTGTAAGAATATATGCACATCCTACTTGGTTACCAAATGGTAGTGAAGAAGAAGCAATAAGAAAGATATTAGATTTAGTAATTACTAAAGAAAAGAATTTTTCACCTGCTAAATTTAATGACCGTGTTGCGATGACAGTAAGTTGCAAAATGAGTAAGAAAGCTAATACATATTCTAGTATAGAAGAGATGGAAGTATTAATACGTGATTTAAGACAGTGTGAAAATCCATATAATTGTCCTCATGGAAGACCCACGATTATTCATTACAGTATTTATGAATTAGAAAAATTATTTAAAAGAAGTATATAACTTAATTTAATTATTAATAATTGTTTAGCTTTTGTAAATAATTAATACAAATATATTTATTTATGATATACTGATTATAGCAATTATTAAAGATGGAGGTAGCATATGAATAACGAAAGTCAAAGTAATATAAATTTTTGGCAAAGATTTCAAGAAATTAAATATGATATGTCAAAAGCAAGTTTGGAAGATGTAAAAAATATACTAAA
>CAZTUM010000004.1:4269-24600 GCA_964616645.1 uncultured Muribaculaceae bacterium
AAGGAAAAGTACTAGATGAAATAATAAAATCTGAAGTAGGAATAAGGGTTAATGGAAAACCAACGATATATCAAAGATTAAGAAATAATTTAACTGGCAAAGGTGTTGGTATTAATATTTTACCTAGTAAAAAGAATAGTTATATTGATAAATTTGAACAAATTAAATATGATATGTCAAAAGCAAGTTTGGAAGATGTAAAAAATATACTAAATCACTATAATCAAGGTTCAATTGTAGTAGATGGTGTTAATTATTATTATAATATTAATCCACTTGATGCTGCTTGTTTAAATGAAAGATATAGAGAGTTAACTGGTCATAATCATCCAGTATTTGTAAAAGAGCAAGGAAAAGTACTAGATGAAATAATAAAATCTGAAGTAGGAATAAGGGTTAATGGTAATCCTACAATTTATGAACAATTAAAAAATAATACTATGGAAATAGGCAGTCATAATCATATTTTAACTAAAACAAATAAGATATTTATGAATCTACAAGAGACAAGTCTTGAAGATATCTCAGCATTATTAAATTATTATAATGGTAAACCTGTTTTAATTGATGGTATTATACATCATCCATTTAATGACCCAATATCTGCTTCAAAATTAAATGCTAGATATAGAGAGTTAACTGGTCATAATCATCCAGTGTTTATAGAACAAGTACCTAAAGTTATAGAAGATTTGCTAAAAGATAAAGATATGCTTGTTCAGGTAGGCGCACATGATATGTCATACTTTGAAAAATTGGAAAAAATGAAACAAGAAACTAGGCAAGATATAGAAAAAAATTCTGATGAAAGAAAAAGAATTTTTATTGAAGAACGTGAAAGACAAAGGAAATTAGATGCTTCTGTAAGAGTTCAACAAATTAACTCAATGAAAGAGATAAATGAAGGTAATTCTATTGGAGGTATGAATAGATAATGACAGAAGAATTTAAAAAAGCATTTTCTAACTTATCTATAGATGAAAAAAGAAATCAAATAAGTAATGAATTGATTGTTATTGCTCAAATAATAAAAAATGTCGAAGATAGCTTACAATTACCAAGCACTCTTTCAGTAAAAAAATATGAAAATAATTGTAATATGTCAGAATCTGAAATGTTGGATTTTTTATATAAAGATATATATAATATTCAGAAAGAATTAATAACAATATTTTCTATAAGAGATAATTAATGATTTTATGAAATGGTATTCCCGTTTCTTTTATTTTATATTATAATTAATTTAGTAAGTAAGTATTATTTACTATTTAGAATAATATTGGTTCATATGTAAGAAGTGATATAGCTTTATAATTTGCTAGTTGGTTATGAGAAGTTAAATGATAAAAAAATGTTATTAGGAGTTGAAGTAATATGTCTAATGAAAATAAAAAGGATTTTAATGCTATGATGAAGAATAATAAAGATATGCCTAAAATACAAATTGTTAAGGATGAAAAGACTATTAAAAGATATGGTGGGGATAAAATGTTTTTTGCACCACCACTTTATTATGATGAACTTATGAGGAAAGTACCCAAAGGGAAGTTAATAACAGTAAGTCAAATGAGAGATTATCTTGCAAAACAAAATCATGCAGACTATACAGACCCAATGACAGCGGGGATATTTGTAAATATAGTTGCTTGGGCTAGTTATCAGAGAAATGATGATATAACTCCATATTGGAGAACTATTAAATATGATGGTGAATTAAATGTAAAATATCCAGAATCGGTTGAATTACAAAAAAGGTTACTTGAAGAAGAAGGACATATAATTATTTCAAAAGGAACAAAGAATATAAAGTACTATGTTAAGGATTTTGAAAATTATTTATTTAAACTATAGTTATTAATGTTTCTATAAGGATAACTAGTTTATTGATATAAAATTCTACATATATCGAGTAGTTTTTTTCATATTATATAGTATGAAAAATAAATTAGATAGATTAAATGATATAGAAAAAGAAAATTATGTATGGATAGTATATATAATTATAATTATATTAAGTTATTATGCTAATTATAAGGAAAAGAAATATATAATATATAATGATTTGAAAAGTAGAGATGAGTATCAAAATTTACTTATTATAATATTTGCTACGTTAGTTGTTATTTATTATGAATTTGCTAAGAGTAGTTATTATGATTTAAGTAGTATTAATGATACAGATAGTAATAAAAAGATTATATTTACTTATATGTCTTTTATTGGCTCTTTACTTGTTTTGATTAGTGGTGTTATATTTTTGATTATTGCTATATATGATTATGAAATAGATATTGAACTTGCGTTTAATTAGGGAGGGTTTATGTATAATAGTCCTAGATTATTTACTCTATCCGCGTTTGGAGTAGGGTTTATTTTAATTGATGAGTTAGATTCAACTCTTCAAAATGCTTTAGGTAATTGGTTTATGCTTTTAGGGCAAACTCTTTGTACTAATGCATCATCTCATTTTGTTAAGGAAAGAAAAACACAAGCAGGAACTAGTCCTACTAAGGATAGTGATTATACTAAGGTGATGTTAAAGAAAACGGTAAATGCAATAGAAAAATACCTAGAAGATAATTAATCTTTTAGATATTTATTTGTATAATATATATGATGAATAGTCACAAATATAATATTTATGCTAATACTAATTATTAATCCCCATAATCCTATTTTAAATAATGATAAAATAAATATACTAATTATTTTAATACATGAAGATATTAATGTTCCATACATAGCACATTTAGATTTACCTATTGCTTGTAGAGTAGTCGTTAATGGGGCTTGGATATAATGAAGAAGAAATATTGGAGCTAGGAATTTAATATATGATGTACCAGAGGTAGTTTTATATAATATTTTTAAAGGTATCTGCGGTATCAATATAAATATTAATGTTATAGGGATACCTATTATTAATGAGATAATTATTGCTTCTTTTGTTTTTGTTCTAGCTCTTTTTTTATTGTTATTAGCATAGCTATTACTTACTATAGGTAATAATGCATTTGATATTGCATATGAAAAAAATGATGGTAATAGCAGTATAGGAAGAACATATCCATTTATTATGCCATATTCATAAGTAATGTAATTAGGACTATAATTAACTAAATTAAGAGTATACATTAATATTATTGGTTCTAAGAATGATGATGTAGTTCCTATTAATCTGGAGGCAGTATTTGGAATGGCAATAGATAAGGTTTCTTTTGTTAAATATTTATTATATTTAAAGTCTTCTTTAGTTATTTTAATGTTTTTAGGAGAAAAGATAAGTAATATTATGATAGAACATCCTTCACTTATTACGTTAAATAATACTACTCCTACCACCGCGGTAGTTAGAGAATAATTTAATAATTTTGGTAATACTGTTATTACTAATATTAATCTAATTAATTGTTCTATATTGTTAGATATAGTATATGGCCATATACGTTCTTTACCAAAGAAGTATCCTCTTAATATATCTGATATTGTTATAAAAGGAAGAGTTATACCTATTGCAATAATCGGATATTTAAGGTTAGGATTATGAAGAAGATTATTAGATAATATTGGAGCTATTAATATTAATATAATTATTAATGTTATATTAAATATAAGTATTAATGGTATTATAGGTAGAACTATCTTTTTGTTATTATTTTTATTTTCACTTACTAATTTAGATATTGCAACTGGTAATCCTAAATTAGCTATAGTAATAAATAGCCCAAATGTGGGAAGTATTAACATATATAGCCCTAATCCCTCAGTACCTATGTTTCTTGTTAAGAATATTCTAATTATTAAGGCCATTAGTTTACTTATAAAACCTCCTAATAATAAGATTAATGTTGACTTTATAAATTTATTTTTTAACATAGTCTCACCTTATCAAAATATATGTATAATAGTATATATAAATGATAAATAAATTAGTCTAAATATGTGTAAAATATATTGATAAATGCTTGTATATATGTTAAAATTTATTTAAGAATAAAGGGGATAATGTTAAGGAGATAAATTATTATGAAAAAAGAAACTAATTATCCATCAATTGATAAAACACATCTAAAGAATACTAAATTTTTTGAAAGACATCCAATTGTTCCATCATTAACTTTTTCTCAAGTTATGGACCTTATGTTTTTGTATCAAGGAAATCATTATGTAGTTGATTGTCTTGATTTGAGAGTGGATGCTAAGAAACTACAAAAAGATAGTTTGATGCTTGCTAAAGCTTTATTACAACTTGGAGTTAAAAAAAATGATATAGTTAGTGTTTCTATGCCTAATTATTATCAAGCTGTTATTGTATTTAAAGCTACTAATATGATAGGGGCAATTACTACTTATTTAAATCCTTTATCATCTGATACAGAGATTATTAAATATTTAAATATGTATGATTCTAAAATCTTTATAGATTGTAATAAGAATTTAGACTATCAAAATATGATAAAGAAGAATACATCGGTAAAACATATTATTACTATGGATGAAGAACTAGTTAATGATGTTAATTTTTATAAGAAAGGTAATGCTATAATTGGTAATAAGGATGATTTATCATTTCATGAATTGGGTCTAGTTAGTCAGTATCAATCATCATTTTGTAATACTTTCCTTGGAGGAAAACAAGATGCTTTGATATTATATACAAGTGGGTCTACTGGAGAGGCAAAGAGTTTACTTTTTACTAATGAAAATTTAATATCATCATGTATTTATTTAAAAAATTCTACACATGTTCCAAATGTTACAGAGAGTGATAGTAGATGGATGAATGTTGTTCCGTTTATGTATCCATATGGATATGGGGCTTCTGTATTACAAACGTTTTTAAGTGGTAGAGAAGTAATATTAACTCCAAATTTATCTGCATCTAATATTAGTTATTATTATAAGAAGAATCCTCATCTAATTTTTGGTAGCCCTGCTCATTTAGAAGTTACTAAAAAGTATTTACCAAAGGAACAAGATTTATCTTCATTAAAAACATATTTATCTGGAGGAGATTTCCTTTCTGTACAACAATCTCATGATGCTATAGATTTCTTTAAAAGTCATAATGCTAATGTTTCAATATGTAATTCTTCAGGTACTGGAGAGACTCTTGGATGTAGTACTAATGCTATGAATGTAGATTATAGACCAGAGACAGTAGGACAGTTAGTATTAGGACCTGAATATGTTATTTTAGATGAAAATGATTTAACTCGTGAGGTTAAATATAATGAAGAGGGAGTATTATGTACTAGAGGTAAGCATGTATGGAAAGGTTATTATGGTAATCCTACTCTGACTAATGAAGCTATAATTGATTATAAAGGTAAAAAGTGGTATAAGACTGGTAATATTGGGTCTTTAGATAAGGATAGATATTTTACTTTAGTTGGTAGAAGTTCTAGGTTTTATATTATTAATACTTTTAATAAGGTATATTGTGAAAAGATACAGAGTGTTGTTTCAAATATAAATTTAGTTGATGCTTGTGCTGTAGTACCTAAACCAAATAAGGATAGATTATATGAAAGTAAAGCATATGTGGTATTAAAAAGTGGATATGATAAGATAAATAATTTAGAAGAATATATTATTAATGAGACTAAAAAACCATATTTTAATAGTAAAAATCATGAAATGGAAGCTCTTGCAGATTATGAAATACCTTCTAGTGTTACATTTTTAAGTAGCCTACCTCGTACTCAAGCAGATAAAATAGATTATGAGACTCTTAAGAAATGGGCTTTGGAAGAGTATGAAAAAGAAAATAATAAAGTTTTAAAAAAGACTTTAAATTAAAAAAAAGAGTAAAGGGTGAATTATTATGGGTAGTGGAATATATTTTCCTCTTTCAGCATTACCTTTTAGTATTGTACTAGTAATGCTTGTATTTATAAAGAAAACAATAATTTCAAAAGAAACAAAGATATATAAAGCTTTAGTTATAATAAATTTTATTGGGTTAATATTAGAATTATTATGTACTTATGCTTCAATAATTAGAACATCTAATTATATTCTTAGTGACTTTATTTTAAAAAGTTATTTAGTATATAATGTTGTATGGACTTATATCTTAACTATATATGTTTGTTATATTTCTAAAGTAATAAAAGAAAAAGATTTCAATAAGAAAATAGTTAAATTGTCTATGTTAGTTTTAGGGATTTGTACAGTTTTAATTTATTTGTTAGAATGTAATTTAGTAGTATCCAGTGATTTTATGGTTAGGTATACAAATGGACCTAGTGTAATATTTACATATGGTATATGTGGACTATTAATTACTGTGATGTTAGTGGCAATTATATATAATATTCATAATCTAAATAATAGAAAATATATTCCTATATATGTATTTTTGGTAACAATTATTATGGGTATTATTATTCAAGTAAATAATCCAGGTATTTTAATTATGACTTTTATTGAAACATTTACATTGAATATTATGTATTTTACTATTGAAAATCCTGATATTAGACTTATTGAACAGTTAAGTAGAAATAAAAAAATATCAGAAGATGCTGTATCTGATAAGCTTAATTTTCTATTTAGAATTAGTAATGAAGTAACAGAACCTATTAAGAGGATTGAAAATATTACTAATGATATTATTAATAATGATGATATTTCTTATATTAAGGAAAGAGTATCTGCTATAGAATATGAAACTAAAAATATAAATAGGATTATTAATGATATATATGATATTTCTTCTTTAAATGAAGAAGGAATTAAAAAATATAAAGATAGATATAGTATTAAAAGAATATATGATGAAATTTGTATTAAGATGAAAAGAAGAGTAAAAGATACTGATATTGAGTTTAATAGTAGTATTAGTGGTAATATTCCTAATTATTTATATGGAGATTTTATTAAGTTAAAAGAGGTTATACTTAATTTGTTTACTAATGCAATAGTTAATAATACTACTTATTTAAATATTAATATAGATAGTATTACTAGAAATAATGTATGTAGATTAATTATTACAATAAGTGATTCTGTTAAAGGATTAGATATTGCTAAGATTAATGATATATTATCAGTTAAGACTAATATTTTAAAAAGTGATTTAAATAAATTAGAAAAAGAAGAAGCTTCGTTAGAAATTATATATAAAGTAGTTAAGTTACTTGGAGGTAATTTAATTATTAAATCTAATGGGTATAGTAGGGAGTTTATTATTAGTTTAGATGAGATTATATATAAGGATAATAAAAATATAATAACTAATTATGATAATTTAATTACTAGTAAATATAAAATATTAATTATAGATAATAAAAATTCTTTTGTTAATCTATTAAGAGAAAAGTTAAAAGATTATGATGTAGAAGTTTTTGTTAATTTTTCTTCTATAGATGCTATATCTAAAATAGAGATGGGTAATAATTATGATTTGATATTATTAGATGATGAAATGAGTGAAATGAGTGGTTATGAAGTATTTAAAAGACTTAAGAAAATAAAAAAATTTAAGATACCTGTTGTTATTACTTTAGAGAAAGATAAAGAATTTATAAAAAAACATTATATTAAAGATGGATTTAGTGATTATTTTTTAAAGAATGATATAGATAATGAAATTAAAAGAATTATGTCTAAGTTTTATAATATATAGGAGTAATTATGAGGGTATTTATATGTTTATTATGTTTATTTATTTTTAGTGGATGTAGTAATAAAGATAATACTTTATATAAAGAAGATAAAGATGTTTTATTAGATAAGATTAATAATTATTCTTTTTCTAATTCTAATATAGATTTATCTTTTCTTAGTTATATGTATGATAATTATCATGATGATTTTATGAATAAATTATTATCTGCTTTAGAAGATAATACTTATAATGAAGATTTTTTCTATTTAAATACTGGTAAAAGTTTAAATGTTTTATTAGATTATTATAATGATGTTTATAATAATAGTGATAATGTACGTATTATTGATACTGATGATGATATTACTCTTAATTTTGTTGGAGATATTTCTTTAGCGGATAATTGGTATGTTATGCCTAAGTATGATAGTAGGGGTAATGGGATATATGGGATATTAGATAAAGATATTGTTGATATTATGAATGATGCAGATGTTAATGTAGTTAATAATGAATTTGCTTTTACTGATAGAGGTAGTAAATTAAATAAAACATATACTTTTAAGGGTAGTCCTAATAGAGTATCTATTTATGATGAGATGGGAGTTGATTTGGTAACTCTTGCAAATAATCATGTATATGATTATGGTGAAGAAGGTTTTCTTGATACAATAGATACTTTAAATAATGCTAATATTCCTTATATTGGTGCAGGCAAGGATATTAATGAAGCATCTTCTTCTTATTATTTTATTATTAATGGTTATAAGATATCTTTTTTAAATGCTACTAGAGCTGAAAAACATATTGTTACTCCAGGTGCTAATGATAGTTCTAGTGGGGTATTTAGGTGTTATGATAATGAGTTATTAAAAAAGAGAATTAAAGAAGAGAAAGAACATAGTGATTTTGTGATATTACTTCTTCATTGGGGAAGAGAACAGTATCATACATTAGAAGATGTACAAGTTAGTACCGCGAAAGAATATATAGATATAGGAGCTGATTTAATTGTAGGTAGTCATGCTCATGTTTTACAAGGTATGGAAATATATAAAGATAGATTAATTGCATATAATTTAGGAGATTTTATTTTTAATAATTGGACTACAGATACTGGGATGTTAAATGTTACAATTAACAAAAATAAAGAATTTATATATAAATTTATTCCATGTTTAGAAAGTGGAGTTTATACTAAGATATTAGATGGAGATGATAAATTAAAATTGATTGATAAGATGAATAATTGGTCTATTAATACATATATGGATAGTGATGGTTATATCACTATAAATAATTAGTACTAAAATATTATTCCTTACATATATTTTAATTAGGAAAGGAAGGAATTAATATTTATGGAAACACTTAAAGTTGGAACTAAATCAAATCCATCTTCAGTAGCGGGAGCTCTTGCAAATGTCTTAAGAGAAAAAGAAAGTGTAGAGATTCAAGCTATAGGAGCAGGTGCGTTAAATCAAGCAATTAAAGGAATTGCAATTGCAAGAGGTTTTGTAGCTCCTTCTGGGAAGAATTTAGTATGTATTCCTGCGTTTACAGATATAGTAATAGATGGTGAGGAACGTACTGCGATTAAGCTTATAGTTGAAGCTAAATAGCTTTATATAAATAAAAAATAAAGAAAAAATATTTTTACTTTTCTTTATTTTTTTCAATAAATATATTTACTTTATTATGTATATTAGTGATATTAACTATAATATATGCAAATATAGATATTATTAAAGCACTTATTACATCTATCATAACATGTTGTTTTATAAATAGAGTTGATAATACTACTAAGATAGACATGATAATATATATTAATTTAAACTTAATATTTATTTCTTTAGTATCTATAAGAGAATAGATAAATAGAAATGATAATAAACAATGAGTAGATGGTAAGCAATTTAATATAGGAGTATCTAACTTATATATTATATTTAATATATAACTAGCAATGTTATTAGTAGTTATATTTCCTCTTATTATAGTAGTTGGATATATTATAAATATTATATTTGATATAATTATACTAATTATATTAGAAGTAAAATATTTATAGTATGTATTTTTATCTTTAATATATAAATGCATAGGTATTATAAATAACATTAAATACCAAGCACAATAGAAGTATACAAAATATGGATTAAATGGTATTTTAATAAAATTAAATTCATAAATTATATGAGGATATGTTTCAAATAATTTAGTTATAAAATATGTAGTTGTTTCAAATAGTATTAAGAAGATAGTACCTACTATACCTAAATGGTATTTTAAAATAAATTTTTTCATAATATCACCTAAGTGAATATAATAACACATTTTATAAGAAAAATAAATAGATGTCTTGAAAACTATTAAAAGATAAGTTATAATCTCAAGTTTGACAGTTGTAAGTAGAAAATGTAGTTTCAGCCCTTTATTTATATGATTTTTGCCCAATTAAAAAAATGCGTACTATTGTATTTTTTCAAATTTGATTAAAAAAAATTTAAAAAATTTTCAGTCGCATTGTATAAAACCTTATAAATAAAGCAATTTAGCAGAAATTAAATAGATAAATATTCTAACTATGTTTAAATTTTATCATAAAATTATATGTAAGTCAATGTACGAATATAGTACGCATTTTATGAAAGCAACAAAAACCTTGTTTTATAAGACTTTGCGAGCAAAAAAAAGTTGAAACTGTCAAACATGGGAATACCAAGCACAATAGAAGTATACAAAATATGGATTAAATGGTATTTTAATAAAATTAAATTCATAAATTATATGAGGATATGTTTCAAATAATTTAGTTATAAAATATGTAGTTGTTTCAAATAGTATTAAGAAGATAGTACCTACTATACCTAAATGGTATTTTAAAATAAATTTTTTCATAATATCACCTAAGTGAATATAATAACACATTTTATAAGAAAAATAAATAGATGTCTTGAAAACTATTAAAAGATAAGTTATAATTATTAATAGTAAGTTAGGTGAAAATGATGTATTTAAAGTATATGATATTACATGGATTTAAATCTTTTTGTGATAAGACAGTATTTAATTTTGTAGATAATATTAATGGTATAGTAGGTCCAAATGGCAGTGGGAAGAGTAATGTTGTAGATGCTGTTAGGTTTGTTTTAGGGGAACAATCATCAAAGAATTTAAGAGGAGAAGTGAATATGACTGATGTCATTTTTTCTGGGTCTAAAAGTAGAAAAGCGATGGGTAGTGCATCAGTAACATTAATATTTGATAATTCTAATCATCACTTAAATACTCCTTATGATGAGGTGTCTATAAAGAGAGTAATATATAGAAATGGAGAAGGAGAGTATTATCTTAATAAAGAAAAGTGTAGGCTTAAAGATATTACTGATTTAATGACTGATTCATCTGCTTCTCGTGAGAGTTTTAATATTATTTCACAAGGAAAAATTTCTGATATTTTATCTTCAAAGTCAACTGACCGTAGAGCTATTTTAGAAGAGGCCGCGGGAGTTATTAAATATAAAAAAAGAAAAGAAGAAGCATTACGTAAATTAGATAGAACTAAGACTAATATAAATAGAGTAGATGATATTATTAAAGAATTAGATGCACAGTTAAAACCTCTTTCTTTAAATGCAGAAAAGGCAAGAAGATATCTATCTTTAAAAGAAGAATTATCTTCTTTAGAGGTTGCTTTAATTACTAAAGACATTATTAAATTTAATAATGAATATCAAAGCCTTAAAGATAGAGAACAATTATTAGAAGATGAAATTATTAAGATGGATAGTGATAGTAATACTTCTTTAATAGAAATAGATAAATTAAAAGATAAAGAAAAGAAGTTAGATATAGATATTAATACTAATCAAGAAGAAATACTTAAAGTAACTGTAGAATTAGAAAATTATAATAGTGAGTTAAAGTTACTTAAAGAAAGAAATAAATATAATTTAGATAAGGATGATATAAATAATAGATTGCTTCTTTTAAAAGAGGATATTATAAAGAAAGAAGTAGATATTAATAATAAAAAGATAGAACTTAGTAATTTAGAGAATGAAAGTAGTGTTATAGATTATGAATATTTAGAGTTAAATAATAAATATAAATTAGTTAAGAATAATCTTATTACTACTAATAGAGATATTGATAAGTATAATAGATTAATTGTTGATTTAGAATATAAAATAAATAATTTAGAAAATATTATTACAAATAATTATACTCTTCCAGTATCAGTAAGAAGCATTTTAAGTAATCCTAAATTAAGAGGAGTACATAATATTATTGGAGCTTTGGTTACTACTGATAGTAAGTATACTACTTCTTTAAATATTGCTCTTTCTTCATCTTCTAATTATATTGTAGTAGATAACTCTTCTAGTGCTAGTGCATGTATAAATTATTTAAAAGAACAAAATATAGGCAGAGCAACATTTTATCCTATTGATACTATACATGGTAGATTAGTAAGTAAAGATATAAAAGATGTATTAAAGAAAAGTGATGGTTATATTGATATTTTATTTAATTTAGTTAGTTACGATGATATATATAAAGATATTATGTTAAGAGAGTTAGGTACTACTATTGTAGTTACTTCATTAGATAAAGCAAATAATATAGCTAAGAAGATTAATTATAAATATCGTATTGTTACTTTAGATGGACAAGTAGTTAATGCAGGGGGATCGATGGTAGGAGGTTCTACTTCTAATAAGCAAAGTGTTATTAAGTTAAATTTAGATTTAGAGAATATGAAGAATGAGTATGATACTTATAATAAGAAACTTATATATTTAAATGATAATATAAAAAAAGTAGAAGAAGATGTTTCTAAAATAGAGAGTAAAATACGTGATAATAGAGGTAATTTTAATATTATTAATGATAATATTAATAATAAGAAGACTATTATTTATGAGTTAGAGTCTACTATTAAGTCTTTAAATGTAGAATATAATACCATTGATAATAATAATTCTAATAAAGAAGATAAATTATTTAATTATGTATTAGAATATACTAATAAATTAAATGAGTTAAAGAGTAGGGCAAAGAATTTAATGTTTGATAAAAATAATATTAGAGAGAGTATTTTACAGTTAGATAGTGAGTATAAAAAGAATAATCAACTTATTGTACGTAAGAATAAGGAACTTGGAGAGATTAGTATTACTTATAATAAAATAGAAACTAAGTTAGATAGTTTGATTAATTATCTTAATGAAGAATATAATCTTACTTTTGAAGGAGCTAAGGATAAGTATATTTTAGAGATAGAGGAAGAGTTAGCTAGAGATAGAGTAAGTAGTATTAAAGATGAGATTAAGAGTATGGGAGAGGTATATGTTGGTTTTATAGATGAATATGATAAGGTAAATGATAGATATTTATTTTTAACTAAACAAAGAGAAGACTTAGATGGTGCTATGGATACTTTGTTAGAGATTATTAAAGAGATGGATTCTGTAATGAAAGAGAAGTTTATTACTACGTTTAATAGTGTTAATATAGAGTTTAATAAAGTATTTAAATTACTTTTTGGTGGTGGTAGTTCTAATCTTAAGTTAACAGACCCAGATAATATATTAGAAACTGGTATTGATATAGAGGCAGTGCCAGCTGGTAAGAGTTTAAAAAGTATATCTTTGCTTTCTGGTGGTGAAAAGACATTGACCGCGATTGCACTTTTATTTGCTATATTGAATGTAAGACCTGTTCCATTTTGTATCTTAGATGAAGTAGAAGCGGCTTTAGATGAGGCTAATGTTGATAGATTTGGGAAGTATTTAGAATTATATCGTGATAAAACTCAGTTTATTTTAATTACACATAAGAAAAAGACTATGGAATATGCAGATATTTTATATGGTGTTACTATGCAAGAGTCTGGTGTTAGTAAATTAGTTAGTGTTAAATTATCTGATTTAAAATAAAATATGAATATGTATATATACTTAGCATATAATATATTAGCATTATAAAAATGCAAAAAAGAAGTGTAAGTGGTTACATCTTCTTTTTTTATACAAAAAATTCTGGTGAGTTAATATTAGATATATTTTCTGTTTTATTATTTTGTTTCATATTAGTTTTATTTTTAGTATCACTATCTAAATTAATATTAGATGTTTTTGTTTCATCTTTAAATGCATTAGCTACTTTAAACATTGTTTTCATATTATTTATCATAGGTCCCGTTTGTTTTATAATAGGTATTGCTTCTTTAACTACTCCTAGGGTTTTTTGTGTATTTGTAAGTACGCTACTTAATGTTATACCACTGTTTTTAAGTCTAGCAAAGATACTGGGGCTACTTGCTTTATTTATAATACCAAGTCCATTTCCTCTTCCAAATATATTAGGGCCTCTAAAAGCACCAGTTATATTAGTAGGGTATGGTACATTGTAAAATGGTGGTATGGGATTATTACCAAACATATATTTACCCCCTTCTAAAATAATATATGTTTTTTTATTAAAAAATGTACAAAAATATAAAAAAATGTGTTACAATATTCTTAGTAGTTTAAGAATAATAAAGTGAGTTGATAGTTATGATATTGGATATTATACTTTGGCCTTTTTTAATGATATATAAATTAGAAACTAAAATTTTTAATTTAATATGTAAAATTTTTTCATTTTTAAATAAACCAATAGGTGGGGGTAGGAAAGTAGATGATTCTAAAAAATATGAAGTTACTGATGCTAGTACTATTCGTCATAAGGCAAAGAAAAGATATAATTATGTAGTAAAAAATTTAGAAGGTAAAACTATGAGTGGCTATTTTGATGCTTATTCTGAGATTGATGTACATTCATTCTTATTAAGTCAAGGTTATTATGTATATAGTATTTCACTTGATAAATTATCTAGTAAATTAGGACTTGCTCAATTAAGCAGTAATAAAAAATTAAAACCTAAAGATTTAATATTCTTTTTAACACAACTTTCTACCTATATAAAAGCGGGTATTCCTCTTGTAGATTCTATTAATATTTTATCTAGGCAAACTAAAAATAAGAAAGACAAGAGATTATATCAAAAAATTGTATATGAGTTAAATAAAGGGGAAAATTTTAGTGAGGCTTTAATAAGACAAGGAAATTCTTTCCCTAAACTTTTAATTAACATGGTTAAATCTGCTGAGATGACTGGGCAGTTAGCTTCTACTTTGGATGATATGGCAAAGTATTATAAGACAGTTGAGACTAATCGTAAACAAGTTATATCTGCGTTAACATATCCTAGTGTTGTATTTGTTATTTCAGTCGCAGTAGTTACTTTCTTAATATTATATGTAGTACCACAGTTTGTAAGTATATATTCTGGTGCTGGAGCTACTTTGCCTAATATTACTAAGTTTATACTTAATTTTAGTAATTTTATTGATAAGAATATTATTATTATTGCATTAGTGGTAGTTAGTGTTTTGCTAGTATTAATATTATTATATAAGTATATAACATTTGCTAGATATATTATGCAGTATATAGCTATGCATATACCTATTATAAAGTCGATTATTATATATAGTGAAGTTGTTATGTTTACTAAGACTTTTGCATCTTTACTAGAACATGATGTATTTATTACTGATAGTATGGAAATATTAGGTAAGATTACTAATAATGAGATATATAAATCTTTGATTAAAGATGCTGTTAGTAATTTAGCTTCTGGTAAGAATTTATCTGATGCGTTTAAGAATCAATGGGCTTTTCCAGAAGCCGCTTATGAAATGTTAGTTACTGGAGAAAGAACTGGCCGTATGGCAGAGATGATGGAGAATTTATCTGAACATTATGGAGAAGAACAATCAGTATTGATTACACAACTTAAGAGTTTGATTGAACCCGCGATGATTATATTTTTAGCGGTAATAGTAGGATTTATAGTATTATCTATTATTATTCCTATGTTTGATATATATAATCAAGTAGGTGTATAGGAAGGAGTAAATATGCATACATTATATATAGTTATTTTCTTTGTTTTTGGTGCAATATTAGGCTCTTTCTTTAATGTAGTAGCATGTAGACTATCTAAGGGAGAATCTATTATTAGTCCTTCTTCACATTGTGATAATTGTAATAGTAAGTTAAAATGGTATGAATTAATACCTATTTTGTCATATATTATTTTACTTGGAAGATGTAGACATTGTAAGAATAAAATTAATCCTAGTAATATAATTATCGAGATAATAACAGGGCTTCTTTTTGCTACTTGTTATAATAAATTTTTATTTTCTTCTAAATTAATACTTTCTTTATTATTTGTATCAACTTTAATAATTATTATAGTTAGTGATATAGAATATATGATTATATTAGATGAAGTCTTATTTGTAGGTATAATTAGTATTATTGTATATTATTTAGGTACTGTTGGAATTATAAATACATGTGAAAATATATTTAATGGTATTTTAGCTTTTTTAACTATGTATGCCTTAAAGTTACTTGGAGATTTTATATTTAAGAAAGAATCCTTAGGTGGGGGAGATATAAAATTAATGTTTTTATTTGGTTTAGTTCTTGGATATGATATGGCTATTGTATCGGTATTTTTAGGTACTTTTTTAGCTTTTCCCATAGCTTTATATGTATTAATTAGAAGAAAAGATAATATGATACCATTTGGTCCATTTTTAGCTATTGGAGCTATATTTATATTAATAACTAAATTAAATTTAGATAAGATAATTAACTTTTTAGTTAAATAATCTTATCTATTTTTTAAAAAGGTATCTATAATTAAATAACAGTAGTCTAAGTGAGTAATAAAAGGAAAATGATTAGTATTATCTATTGTTACTAGACCACTGTTGGGTATCATGCTTTCCATATATTTGCCATCACTTAATGGAGTAGCTGTATCATTTTTACCCCATATAAGTAGAGTAGGTATCTTTATTTTTGATAAGTAAGTGCGATAATCTTCATTAACTACAGTAACTAATATATTTTTCATAATTCCTTTAGAGTTATTATAATCATAAGAACCATATTTCTTTTGTAATTCTTCTAATTTATTTTCTTTAATATTATCTTGATACATAATATTTATTATTTTCTTTTTAAATTTATATTTATAAGTATTTAATTTTTGTTTTAAAGTTTTTTTATTTTTAATTCCCGCGGAAGAAATTAATATTATTTTGTTTATATCTATATTATGTGTTGTTACTAGATCAATAATAACTTTTCCTCCAAAAGAGTGTCCTATTAAAGTAGCATTATTAATAGATAATTTATTTATAAATTGATATACAATATTTGCATAGTTATGTGTATTATATATAATAGGTGGGATATCACTATCACCAAACCCTGGTAAATCTATTGCATATACAGTATAATTAGTAGCTAATTTATCTATTAATTTATTAAAATATTTATAACTAGCAAGCCAACCATGTATTAGAATAACATTATCTCCTTTTCCTTTTTTTATATAGTTAATATTAATACCATCTATTGTAATCATGTTAATCACCTAAAAAAATATATGTTTAATTTAAATAAATATGTTGACATTTTAAAATATTTAAGATAAAATTAATTTATGTGTTTTGGAGTAGTACTCAAGAGGCTGAAGAGGCGCCCCTGCTAAGGGTGTAGACTGGGAAACTGGTGCGAAGGTTCAAATCCTTTCTACTCCGCCAGATTATGTTTTAAGCATTGAAAAAATGTTTAAATATAGATTTAATTTTAAAATTGCTGACCAGAGCAAATAAATTAAATCGTAAAAGATTAAGAGTTTTAATACTCTTTTTTTAATACATATTACTTATTAATAATAGATTGACTAGTAGTATTTTTTTTCTTTTAAAAATTCTTTATATACTTGTAAAATAAATATAATTATGATATTATTAATACATGATAGTAAACTGTTAGATATATATAGATTATTAATTTCTATTTTAGTTAATATTTAAGGAAGAGGTATTAATATGAACGATAAAAAGAAAATATATATAATATTAGGAATATTTACATTAATATTAGTAGTACTTGGTGGTACTTATGCTTGGGTTAAATGGAGTAGTAATACTAAAACTAGTGTAACTTTTGAAATAGGAGATTTAGGTATAACATACATAGGAGATGAGAATGTACTTAATAAAAAATTATATCCAACTATATATATGGATAATACTGATAATATAATACATACATTTAGTTTAGTTGCTACTGCTAATACTACTATATATACTAAGATATCATTAGATATTATAGATATAGATGAAGAATTAAAAGATGTATCTTTTTCATGGAAGTTATATAAAGGTAGCAGTGTTATAGGAACTGGTAATTTTGCTACTGCTAATATTGGAGATAATATTTTGCTTACTCCATATGAAATAATTACTAAAAGTGCAAGTAATTATACACTATATATTTGGATAGATGGTACTATGGATAATTTAGTCGATATGGGAGGTAGAAATTTTAATTTTAAATTAAGATTTGAAGGTGGACAAGAAGATTATGCTACTTCATCTAGTTGTTTTACTTTTTCATCTGGTACTATATCTGATTATTTATGTACTGATACAGATATAATAATACCTTCTTCTATTAATGGAGTTAGTGTTACAAAAATTGGTTCTAATGCTTTTGCTTCAAATGGACTAACAAGTGTAGTTATACCAAATACAGTAACTACAATAGAGTATCATGCCTTTCGTAATAATAGTATAAGTAGTTTAACTATTGGTAATAAAGTAAAGACAATAGGACAGTATGCTTTTTCAGGAAATAAGCTTACTTATGTTTATTTGCCTGCTAGTGTAACTTCTTTAGGTACTAGTCCTTTTTATAATAATTCTACTTTAGAAGGTATTAAAGTAGATGATGGTAATACTACATTTGATAGTAGAGATAATTCAAATGCAATAATTAAAAAGTCTAATAATCAATTAATATCTGGTTGTAAGAATACTATAATACCAAGTACTGTAACATCTATAGGAGCTCATGCATTTAGAAGTATGGGTATGAGTAGTGTAGTTATACCAGATAGTGTAACATCAATTGGAGATTATGCTTTCCATCAAAATAGTACTTTGACATCATTAGTGCTAGGAAGTGGCCTAAAAACAATAGGTAGTTATTCTTTCGCATCATGTGGGTTAACTTCTTTAGTTATACCTAATAGTGTAACTTCTGTTGGTTCTAATTCTTTTAATTATAGCAATATAAGTAGTTTAACACTTGGTAATAGTCTAACTACAATTGGAGAGAGTGCATTTCAAAATAATAATATAGTTAATGTAGTAATACCAAATAGTGTTACTACAATAGGTAGTATGGCTTTTAATGTTAATAGTTTGACTACTGTTACAATAGGTAGTGGTGTAACATCAATTGGTTCTAAAGCATTTTATTCTACATCTTCATCTAATAAAAAATTAACTACAATACGTAATTTAACTGGTTCTTCTTTTGATTGGAATTTGATTATTACTGGTACTTCGGGGACATCCTTTACTACTGGTAGTGTTACCGCGAATAGTAGAACTATATCTATTGTAGGTAGTTAGAAATAAGGATGGTGCAATAATGGAAAAGAAAAAAATATATATGATATTATTATTAATGATGGTAAGTTTTGTAGTAATATTATTTGGAGTTACTTATGCTTGGTTTAGTTTTCAAAGTAAAGATACTGGTGATGTAACTTTTGAAATAAAAGGATTAGGTATAACATATGTAGGAGAAGAAAATGTACTTAATAAATCATTATATCCAACATCTAGTATGACTAATACTGATAATATAATACATACTTTTAGTTTAGTTACTACTTCATCTCTTAATATATATACTAAGATATCATTAGATATAATAAAATTAGATGAAGGGTTAAAAGAAGAATCTTTTGTATGGAAATTATATAAGGGAAGTAGTGTAGTGGCAAATGGTAATTTTAAAAATGCTAATGTTGGAGATGATATTCTACTTTTATCTGATGAATTAATTAGTACAACTGCGAGTAATTATACATTATATATTTGGATAGATGGAGCAAATTATGATAATCCAATAGATATGTTAGGAAAAGAATTTAATTTTAAACTAAAGTTTGATGCTACACAAGAAATAGAAAAAGAAATTGAAACTACTAGTGAAGAGTGTTTTACTTTTGATGAAAGCACTGGTACTATAACAGATTATGTATGTAGTATTAAAGATGTAGTAATACCTAATACAATAAATGGAGTAGCAGTAACTACAATAGGGGGGGCTGCTTTTGCTGAGGATAGTTATGTAGAGAGTGTAACAATAGGAAGTAGTGTTACTACTATTGAGTATTGGGCATTTGCATATTGTCCTATAGTAACAGTAACAATAGGAAAGAATGTAACTACTATTGAAGAGGGAGTTTTTTCTGGAGCGGATATAAGGACTATATATAATAATACTGGTAGAGCGTTTGACTGGGATAATATTATTACAGGTGGTTCATCTAATGCATTCATAACTGGTAGTACAACAAATGAATTCGGTGGTACCGTTACTATTACAACTAATTAAATATATATCATATTTAAACGTTGAATTAAAAAAATAATACTAAAAACAATTGTCAAAAGAATAAATTTATGATATCATTAGTATGTAAGGTAAAGAAATTAGATGGACTTAGAAAAATCCCAAATAATTCGCAATTTTTATACTATTATTTA
>CAZTUM010000005.1:0-21360 GCA_964616645.1 uncultured Muribaculaceae bacterium
TAAATAATAGTATAAAAATTGCGAATTATTTGGGATTTTTCTAAGTCCATCTAATCTCTTTACCTTACATACTAATGATATCATATGTATATGATTTTTGCAAGTTCATTTCAAAAAAACTTTATTAAATCTTGAAATGTTTATTTTAAGTTTTAATAAATATAATAATTAAAATCATATATAATATTATCTTTAATGAAACAATTAAATAATATAGTGTTTAAAAATTTATTAAATACGTATAATATTAATACAAATGAAAAATTTGCAAATTTTATGTTAAAAGATTGACTTTTTTCATAAAATATAGTACATTATTATTGCATTTGAAAAAGTGCATTAATATGTAAATGTTAATCGCTTCCGAGTGGTGCGAGCAATAAATGATCTCGGTTGTAAATGTTTGAAAACTCTATTAATATATGGAGTTTTCTTTTGTTTTATTTTAGAATTATATATAGGAGTTGATAACGTTAAAGTACAGACTGGATATTTATATCATATTAAAGATGAATTTTTTGATAGAATCAATAATAAAGGTTTAATGATAAATCATGAAAATGGTCACTCTAAACCATCTTACTTAGCTATAAAAGATGATAAAATATTGTGGTTTATTCCTTTAAGTACTAAAATTGAAAAATATAGAACTATTATTGAAAAGAAAGAAAAGAAATATGGAATTTGCAAAACAATATTAATTAAAAAAATAGCTGGACGAGAACAAGCAATTTTGATTCAAAATGCTTTTCCAACATTAGAAAAATATATTCAAAACAGACATACAATAGATGGTAAATTTATAAAAATTTCATCTGCAATTGAAAAAGAAATTATAGATGATTTTGAATATATGTTATCTTCAAAATCTAGTGGACTAAACTTATTCTTTACAGATATTGATTATATTAAAAACTTAATATTAGAAGAATTAAAATAATAAATAATAATTACAACCTTTTATTAAATAATTTAAACTTTCTATTTTATATTAAAACTTTTATTAATAAAATTACTAAAAATAGGGAAAATAATATTATCATTATAGTAATAAAGATTAATATTTTTATCATAATAATAATGTAGCTAATGAGAGTAAAGGAGATGTTTAAATGTTTTTTAAAAAAATTAAAAACTCTCTTGCTATTCTTCTAATATGTAGTTTTATCTTTCCAATAAATATACTAGCATATTCTGATTATATATATGCTGGTGGTGATAATATTGGTATTGAACTTAACTCTAATGGTATTATAGTCGTAGGTACTTATAAAGTTAAAAATGAAAATCCCGCGAAAGATGCAGGATTACGTAATGGAGATAAAATTATTTCTATTAATGATGTAGATGTTGATACTGTAAATGACCTTTTAAATGCTATTAGCAATACTAATGAAAACGTTATTAAAATTACTTATGTAAGAGGAACTAATAAATATAATACTAATTTAAAATTAGTAAGTGATGATAATAATACTTATAAAACTGGTATTTACGTAAAAGATAGTGTAACTGGTATTGGAACACTTACCTTTATAGACCCTAATACTAAATTATATGGAGCTTTAGGACACGAAATATTAGAAAAAACTACTGGACAAAGAGTTGAAGTATCAAAAGGTAAAATTTATCAATCTACTGTAACTGGTATTACTAAAAGTAATAATGGTAATCCTGGAGAAAAAAACGCTAGATATAATTCTAAAGATATATTTGGTACCATAAATGAAAATACTACCTCTGGTATATTCGGGGAATATACATCTAAAATTTCATCTAAAAAGCTCTATAAAGTAGCTAAACCAAGTGAAATACAACTTGGTAAAGCAAATATCTTAACAGTATTAAAAGATGATATAATTGGTTCATATGAAATAGAAATACTACAAATATCAAAAGAAGACCAAGCTACTAAAAACATTCTATTTGAAATAATAGACCCTGTATTATTAGAAACAACTGGAGGTATTGTACAAGGTATGAGTGGTTCACCTATTATACAAGGAGATAATATTATTGGAGCAGTAACCCACGTAGTGGTAGATAACCCTAAAGAAGGATATGGGATATTTATTACTAACATGTTAGAAGAAGCAGAAAATTAAGAGCTTAGCTCTTTTTTTCTTAATATATAATTATAAAAAAATCCCTAATTTATTAGGAATATTTTTATATTATTCTTCACTAACTTTAAAATCTTCTAAACTACCATTTTCTAATAATATTTTATTTACTTTATCACTAACATCATTTAATGTATCACTACACTCTTTAGCTAATTTCATAGCTTCAGTATATTTATTAATTGCATCTTCTAAAGCTACTTCACCACTTTCTAACTCTTTAACTAAATTTTCTAATTTTTTAATCTTATCTTCAAAAGTCATATTATTTATTTACCTCCAATACTTTAGATATAATATTTCCATCAAAAAATTCTATATTCAATATATCATCTTTCTTTATTAAAGTTGAACTAGATATTACTTTATTATCTATTTTAGTAATAGTATATCCTCTTCTTAATGTACTAAGTGGATTTAATATTTCTAATTTATGTATTATATGATTTAATTTATCTATCTTATAATTAAATATTATATCTTTATTACAAAACACATAACTATTTGTAAGTTCAAATAAATGTATCTTTCTAATTTCAATTATATTATTTATTTTATTATTTAAATTATCAATTATATTATCTAGTTTTTGTTCTAATACTTCATATATTGCAGTAGGCCTTTTTAAAGCATAACTATCTTCTAATTTATATAAAATTTGTTTATTAGTATCACATATAGTAGTAATTGCATTAGTAAGTCTTTGCCTAGCTGTATTTAAATAATTAATTATTGTAGTTATATCAGGTACTGCAAGTTCTGCCGCCGCGGTAGGTGTAGGAGCTCGTAAATCTGATACAAAATCTGCTATAGTATAGTCTATTTCATGCCCTACAGCACTAATTACAGGTATCTTACTATTATAAATAGTTCTTGCTACTATCTCTTCATTAAATGGCCATAAATCCTCGATTGAACCTCCACCTCTGCCAACTATTAAAGTATCAATATCAGTATAAGTATTAGCCAGTTCAATTTTTTTTACAATATCATATTTTGCATGCTCTCCTTGAACTAATGAAGGAAACAAAATAGTTTCACATACAGGATATCTTCTTTTTATAGTAGTTAATATATCACGTATCGCAGCACCAGTAGATGCCGTTATTATTCCTATTTTCTTAGGTATTCTCTTAATCTTTCTTTTATGTGATACATCAAACAATCCCTCTTTACTTAATTTATCTTTAAGTTGATTAAATGCTACATATAAATTACCTACTCCATCTTCTAGCATATTATCTACATATATTTGATACCCTCCAGTAGATTCATATACACTAATACGCCCAGTTACTAATACTTTCATTCCATCAGTAGGAGTAAATTTAACATTTTTTACTGAAGATGAAAACATAACAGCATTAATCCTAGATAGTTCATCTTTTAAAGTAAAATAAAAATGCCCCCTAGTATGATATTTAAAATTAGATATCTCCCCTTTTATATATACTCTATTTAAATATATATTATCATCAATTATACCCTTTATATATTTAGTTAATTCACTTACTGTGATATATTCCTTATTCATTTTCTAACCTACTATTATATATCTTATCTAATACCCCATTAATCATTTTAACAACTTTATCATCGCTATATTTTTTAGCTAATTCTATAGCTTCATTAATACATACTAAATCAGGAGTATCTGTATATAAAAGTTCATATATTGCCATTCTAAGTATAGCTTGGTCAGTTAATCCTAATCTATCTATTCTCCATTTAGATAAATACTTATTAGCATATTCATCAATATTATTTACATTAGCAATAACTCCATTTACAATAGTACTTACAAATTCATTTTCTATCTCTAATTGCTCTTTTATTACATCTTTTACATCATAATTAATATTATTTTTATTATATAAAGATATTTGATATAAAATAGTCATAATCTTATATCTAAGTTCTGGTCTTTTATATTTCATAATACTACTTCCTCTCTTTTTAAATAACATACTAATAATATCACATATTTAAAAATATTTAAAGTAAAAAAATAAAATTATTTAACATAATAGTTAATTAATATTATTTTTATTTTTATTATCTATCATACTTACATGCTCATAACCCTTATCAGTAACTACTCTACCTCTAGTTGTCCTTTTTAAGTATCCTTTTTGAAGCAAATAAGGCTCATATACATCTTCTATAGTAGTAGATTCTTCTCCAATTGATGAAGCAATTGCATCTATCCCTACTGGTCCCCCATTAAATTTCTCAATAATAGACTTTAAAAGATTATAATCTGTCTCATCAAGACCATCATTATCTACTTTTAACTTATCAAGAGATAACTTCATAACATCACTATCAATATAACCCTTACCCTTTACTATAGCAAAATCTCTTATTCTTTTAAATAGTCTATTAGCTATTCTAGGAGTACCCCTACTTCTTTTAGCTAATTCTAACGCAGCATCATCAGTAATTTCTATATCAAGTACTCTCGATGTTCTTTTAATAATTTGAAATAATTCAGAATCTGTATAATAATTTAGTTTAGCTATTATACCAAATCTATCTCTAAGTGGTGCAGATAAATCACCCGCTCTAGTAGTAGCACCTACTAAAGTAAAATGAGGCAAATTAATCTTAATACTCCTTGAATTACCATCAGTACCTATTATAATATCTAAGAAAAAATCTTCCATCGCAGGATATAATATCTCTTCTATATATCTAGGTATTCTATGTATTTCATCTATAAATAATACATCATTTTCTTCTATCGTAGATAATACCGCCGCTAAATCACCACTTTTTTCAATAGAAGGACCTGATATAGTTTTAAAATTACTACCTAGTTCATTTGCAATAATCGAAGCTAATGTAGTCTTACCTAATCCAGGTGGTCCATATAATAAAACATGGTCTAAAGTTTCCCCTCTTAATTTAGCACTCTCTATATATACAGATATATTTTCTTTAACATCACTTTGACCTATATATTCATCTAAACTATCTGGCCTAATACTTCCCTCATATGTATCTTCTTTTAATTCTTTAGAAGTTATAATTCTCTCATCCATTATATCTTACTCCAATCACTATTACATACTTATCATATCAAATTAATTACAAATAGTCAATAGCATGTAAACATTTGTTTGCAATGATATAAAAATAAAATGCTCTATTAAAGCATTCTATTTAATTATAATTTTGCATCTTCATTACGAATTCTTTTATATTGTAATATAGATATACATAAACAAGCACTTCCTACAATAAGCATAGTATAGATATAGAAACTACCCGTTTGAGGATTATTAGCCTTATTTGTAACTTCAATTACCACATGCTTATTATCATCACTTATTTCAAAACTATGCTTAACATTATCAAGCAAGTAACCATCAGCAGCCTCTTTTTCTAAAGCATAATACTTACCATTCTTAATACCTTGAATTACTATTTCACCATTCTTATCCGTCATCTTTGAATATACAACATTACCCTCATCATCATATATATCAAATTTAACATTCTTAAGTAATGTACCATTATCAGCATCTTTCTTAATTATAGTAACTGATGTATTAGTATAATTTACTTCACCCTTAATTACAATAATATTTTCTTCATCTAATATAACTTCTTTTACTTCATCATTCAAAATATATCCATCTAAAGTACTAACTTCTTGATAATAATATATAGTATTTATAGGAATATCCCCAACAGTAATAACACCAGAAGCATCAGTTATCATATAAGACCAATCAGTACCCTCTTTACCAGCTAAATTAGTACCTATCTTAAACTTAACACCAGAAAGTGGTTTATTACCCTCATCAGTCTTAAGTATCTTAAACGTTGCATTACCTTCCTTATAATTAACAACGTTAATACTAATTACCTCATCCTTTTTAATAGAAACATTATATATATTACTATCTAAAACATAACCATCAATTGTAGATACTTCTTGATAATAATATGTAGTACCAGTTTTAATATTTTCTACTATTATCTCACCATTACTATCAGTTGTCTTATATGACCAATCAGTACCTTCAGTACCATATAAATTTGTACCCATTTTAAACTTAACACCAGAAAGTACATTACCATCTGCATCATTCTTAACAATCTTAAGTCCTCCATAAGTATCAGTTACAGTTACTGGTTCATCTTCACTTGTTATACATACTTCAAATGAAGCTTTTACTAAAGGTAACGCAGATATTGTAGCATAATTTTGACTATTAGGATTTTCATAAACTGTATATGAATTAGCCTTACCTTTACTCATAGTTATTGTCTCACATCCAGAACTTCCTATAGCTTTAACAGTAACAATATTACTATTAGTAGAAATAGATACTATGCTTGAATCTCCAGAAATACTATAATCCTTTAAAGAACTTGTACTATCAGTTAAAGTCTTACTTTCACCAGACTTTAAATATATAGTTGCCCCACTAAATGATGGAATAGTATTACACCATTGTTGTGCTCTTGATTCAATTGTACTTGCACCTGCTAAAGATGTTACACTAGTTTTACAGTCAGAATCAACATAATACTCTCTACTATTCATAAGCTCTTGTGCTGCAAAAAATTCATTAGATATAATACTTCCTCCATAATACCCAGCAGCAACCTCTACACAAGATAAAGTAGCTGTATTACTTGCTGTATATCCACCTATTTCACTTCTATAGAACAATTGTCCAGGTTCAACACAATAACCAGGTAAGTATGGATATTCAGTACAAGTTCCATTTTTTATATAATAATAACCACTTGTAGTAGATGTACTATCTGTTGTATTACTAGTAGATGAACTACTATCACTCTTAACTTCAACACATCCCTTAACATTATCATAAGCCTTACCAGTACCACAATCACATCTTGCGGTATCAACATTGTATTTACCATCTTTGCTTACACAAAGCTTACAGTCAAGACTTGTACATTCATCTTTACTACTGTTTGTTATTATATTTGTAGTAGAGCTACATGTATATGTACTAGATGCACATGTACCACTTGTTTCATAAATGCATGTATTATCATCAGACAAACGTCCTCCATACTCTTTGCACATACTCTCAACATCTGAATTTGTACACTTATTAAATTTTACACTACATTCTTTCTGAGTTGATGAGCTAGTATTACAAGTGTCGTTTTCCCATGTATTTCCAGCATCTATACACGCTGTACAAACTGCATTTTGGTCACTGCTTTCATAATTACACTCAGCATAATCAGAAACACATTTTTTTTCTTGTGTACTATAATGATAGCCATTTTTGCAACTACATGAATCACTAGTAAAATCCCATGTACCATTGTTGTTACTACGGCAAGATGTACATGCTTTATCATAATATGACCCTAGTTTATAAGCAGTATTACAGCTAGTTGATCCTGTAGCCTTTACACATACTTTATCACTACTGCAATAATAGCCAGATTCAGTACCACAATCAGCGCTAATATTACAACTTTTAATGCAAGTATTATTTTCCCACTTATTTTCAGCATCTAAACATGTTGTACAAAGTAAATTTTGGTCACTGCTTTCATAATTACAATCCGCATAATCAGCAACACATTTACTTGTATTTGTATTATAATGATAGCCAGATTTACAGCTTTCAGTGCAAGTATTATTTTCCCACTTATTTTCAGCATCTAAACATGTTGTACAAAGTAAATTTTGGACACTATTTTCATAATTACACTCTCCATAATCAGCAACACATTTACTTGTATTTGTATTATAATGATAGCCAGTTTCGCAGCCATCACTACATGAATTATTAACAAAATCCCATGTACTATTTCTTTCCTTGCAAGACATGCAAGAAGTATAATTATCGTCTGTTAGAGGATTATAAATTTTATCACAAGGAGTTTTTTCTATAATTTTAATGCATCGTTTAGTTTCGCCTAATACACCCTCAGTATAATTACAATAAAAACCATCATCACAGTTGTTACTTGAAACACAAGCTTTTAATCCAGAGCATGAATTATTAACAAAATTCCATGTACCATTGCTGTCTTTGCAGTATTCACAATTATCATAATATGTTCCTGACCCATACACCGCATTACACTCAGTTGATTCGGTAGCTTTTACACATACTTTATCACTACTACAATAATAGCCAGAGCTAGTATCACAATCAGTACTAAAACTACAGCTTTTTAAGCTTTCAAAGCAAGTGTCGTTTTTCCATGTATTACCATTATCTATACATTTTTTACAAAGTGCATTTTGGTCACTGCTTTCATAATTACACTCAGCATAATCAGATTCAACGCACTCATATGAATCATTTAAATGTTCCCCTTCACCACATTCAGGGATTTCAGTACACATACGTGTTGAGCTGTTATAATAATAACCTTCTTTTTTACAGTCACACGTATTATCATCATAATCCCATTCACCAGTACTATCTACACAATTATTGCATAAAGTCTTTGCATTACCAGAAAGTTCATCACAAGTTGTAGGTGCAACACTTGCGCCAATACATTCATCTCCATTCCAGTTCCCGCCATTATCTATACACGTTCTACATGTAGCTTTATCACTTGCCGAAGCATCATCACAGTCTGAATAAGCAGTTTTGCAACAACTTTGTTTATCACTAGATAAAGTATATCCAGCATCACAACTATAGGATATGTCGTTATAAACATAACACACATTAGTCGTTGTTGGATTTACTAATTTATAACACTTCCCATCAATCCAATCTTCATTGCAAGCGCTTTCTTTCGAAGCACTAACTTCTTTGCCACAATATGTTTCCCCACCATATTCAATTAAATCGTAGCCACTTGTAGAGCATGAATAAGACGTTTTAATAGTTCCATCGCAATCAGCAACTTTAGACACATTTGTTGCTTTACGGCACTGTGTAACTCCGTTTAATACCACTTTGCTATATCCATCTGCACAAACAGAAGTTGAGTCTACGCATGTTTCTGTATTTGCTGCATAAGTACCACTTATACTATTATTTATAATAATACCAAAAGACCCAAGTATTAAGGCAATCCCAAATAAGCCTAAATACAGATAAAACTTCTTTTTTTTCATTTTTATTTTCACTCCTTATCCTATCAAGATAATAGTATCAAAAAAAAATATAAAATGCAACCTTTTTGGTGCATTTTACATTAATTTTACATATATAAAGTTTACTATTAATTATTATTAGCTTTATTAGTATATACTTTTAGTATAACTATGTTAGATGAAGTATTAGTATTATCTATATTTAGAAATTTATATTTATCACTAGTATTATTATTAATACTTACTATTTCATCATTAATCTTAAGATTATTATTAATTTGCATAATCAAAGTATTTTTAGGTAAGTATATACAAGCAGTACCTTCACTAGTAGATATAGTATATTTACCACGATAAGGGGTAATATAATACTCACTACCTAATTCAAAATTTATATCAATATTACTATAACTAATAATTTCTTTCGCTGATGTACTAGCAAGTTCTAATTTATTTTTAGAAGTAGATATTGCTTGTAAAAATGATAACATTACCATTAAAAATAATATTAATGTAGAATATATAATTGTAGATATAGCAAATCCTTTATTATTTAATTTTATCATAAATTTCCTCCTTAATAAGTAATAATTAATTTATCAGTATCATTAATCTTATCTTTATTACTTAAAGAAGTAACTATAGTATTCATATCTCCATCAGATATATATCTATTTTTTTCTAACATTCTAAATGTTGCTGTTATATCAAAATCTTTACCATTATTATCATATGCTCTAACTCGCATAATAAAATTCTTTGTAAATTCCTTACTATATGGAGAATAATCCGCCATCCACCCTACTCTAAATGTAGATATAGTATTATATGTATTATCATTATATGTACAATTTAAAATATGATTAAAATTCTCATGAGTATTTTTATATGGAGACCCAAAAGGAAGAGCCACTAAATTAACATATTTATTTTTAATCTTACTATCAAGAAGATTATACATATAACATACCTCATATTCTGTATAAGAAGTATCTACATCACTAAAATTAACATGACTTTTAGTATGATTTGCTATATCATATCCATTTGAAACAAGCCATTCTAATATCCTATCATTATACTCACTTTGATTAAATAATGATGCATTTATAAAAAACGTCGCGGTAACATTATAATCAGGATATTTATTCTTAAATTCTTCTAATATACCAACAGCACAATTTTTATTAATAATAATATTCCCATCTTCATCTAATCCATCCACTTTAATATTATTAGCATTTCCATCATCAAAAGTAATAACAATAGGACTCTTACCATATGAAACATCAATATCTCCATTAATATAATCAATTGCTCTAATCATTCTATATCCATTTTGATAATAAAACTCTAAATCCCTTTTAAATGCCTCACTAGTCCTATTATAACCATCCTTATCAACATTACCACCTATATAATCAGTCTCAGAATCAAGCATATCTACAATACCATGATACATCATTACAGGAACCCTACCAAGTTCATTAATATTATCATTTTTTAATTTTTCTTTATCTATTTTACCCAAAGACATAACAATATCAAGTATATCCCCAGATATTATTATTTCTCCCTCTTCAATACTTTGACTAATTATATTATCTTTTAATATATTATCATTATACTCATAACTAATATTTAAAATAAGCCCATGCTTATTTGCATAATCTTTTATTTCACTAATATTATTATTACTTAAGCTAATCATAGTAATAACTTCTTCATTATTAAAAATATTTTTAATAATGAAAATAAACATACATACAAAAAAGGCAATTACTAATAAACAAAATATTATATAATTATATTTTACTTTTCTTTTCTTCTTCATAATAATCACTCCTAGTGTATAAAATAATTATAATACAACTAAAAATAATTATCAATAGAAAAATATAAATTATTTCTTTTTAAAGAATTGGTCTACATCTACATCTAAAGCAACCGCGATACGATATATAGTATCTATAGAAAAATTCTTTTTCCCTTTACTAGATTCAATTCTCCTTATAAATTCATGTGACAAGTCAACTCTTTCTGCTAATTCTGCTTGAGTAATACCCCTTAACTTACGATATTTTTTAATATTATTTGAAATAATTTCATAAATAGTCATATTTCCCATACGCCTCACCTAATTCTATTGTCTCACATTATTAAAAATATTTATGTAAATCAATCGTTTACTTTTTGCTATTTTTAACTAATTTTTGACCTCAACTTCTTTAAAATTTTACTTTCACACCTTGATATCTGCACTTGAGTACATCCAAATTCACGTGCAACCTCACTTTGACTCATCCCCATATAATAACGATTATTAATTAATTTAATCTCATCTTCTTCTAATGACATAATACTATCTTTTAATACTAATTTTAAAATATCTATATTAGATTTATTATCACTAATTACCTCATACATAGATATTTCCTTACTATCACTATCAATTGTAGCATCAAGACTTTCTGCATAATTAATCATATTAACAATATTATTTATAATACCTCTATCTATCTCTAAAAAATCTGCAACATTATCATAACTTACTTCCTTTTGATATCTTTGCATAAGCATATTCTTAGTTTCTAATATTTTCTTATATAAAGAATACTGTTCTTTACTAACCTTAATACTTCTATTTTCTCTTACAAACTTACTAACTTCTCCTAATATATATAAATAAGCATAACTAGAAAACTTAGTATTTAAATTACTATTATAATTTTTATATGCACAAATAAGCCCTATACATCCAACTTGATATAAATCATCTATATCACAATAATACCTATATTTATTAATAACCTTATATATTAACTTTGAATTATCTTTAATTATTCTATCTATATCCATAATTTCCTCACATTCTTTGATATGCCTCCATTTCATAATTAATCTTATCTATACATAAATTATTACACATAGTAATATCAACATTACCACATAAAAATACTTTACAACTAACTTCCATAAGATATTTATAATTATTAATAATAAGGTGTAATTTAAAATCATTATCCAAAGAATTATCATCAAAATTTAATACTAGATACTTTATTCCTATTTTTTTTACCAAATCTTTAATTAAATCTATTTTATCACCATCATTATAAACACTTCTTTTTACCCTAATAAATAATACTCCCCTCCTATACTCAATATCTGTATTTATCAAGTAATCACCTCTTTTCATAAACTAGTTTAACATTAATAAAATTTAATTTGTTAAATACGACAAAATATTACTAATTATTTATATGACTTTTTTCTACATATTAAGTAAATAATTAATATGATTACTAAAATAATTATTATAATATACCACTTAATATTATCTATTTTAAGTATACTTATAATACTATTAGAAGATAATTCATTATCAAAACATTTACTAATATTATTATTTAATAATTCTATTTTATTTAATATATCATTATCTAAATTACTTGATAATAATTTTTCTATTTTAGAATAAGTATAATTATCTTCATCATTTGAAAGTAAATCTACTTTACTTACTAAATTATTTAACATAGTATATAGATTATTATTACTCTTAGTAAAATTATTTATATTAGATATAATACTATCTAATTCATTATCTATATTATTACTTATTATATTCTTATTTATATTATTTAATTTATTATTAATATTATCTATATATTCACTATCTAATACATATCTATAATAAGTTTTATAATCCGTATCATCTTTAATATATCCATCATAAAATAAATAATATCCATCTAAATAATTCCTTATAATATCATAATTATATACATATATATCTCTTTCTATACACTTATTTATAGAAGAATATATAATATATACATTATCTTCTTGTATAGGCATACTACTATATAACATATTAGTATAAAAATTACTAGTAAAATTATCTAAAGGCAATCTATTATCTTGTCCATTAACTAAAATAGTCATATTATTTAATTCTATTTCTTCACTTGTATATGTATTAAAATGTATAATTTTTGAATACTCACTTGAATTAATAATAATATTAAAATCTTGATATTCTATATCAGTATCTAACATAATATAAACATATCCATTTATATCCATTATATAATCATTATATTTATCACTATTTATAACTTTATAACCAATCTTTTTATCTTTTGAATAAACAGATATATTACTAATATTAAGAGCCTTAGACCTATTATATACTTTAACATATCTAATACTTTTAACTTTTTTATATGGATATATAGTTATATATTTAACATCTTTATTAGTATCACATAAATCTTTTATCTCACTATATTCACCATATTTAATATTATTATTGTCTATATTAGTATACTTATAATCACTATCTTTTAAAACATATTCTCCAACTACATCTTCTTTATAATAACGATATTTTTTTATAACCTCAACCTGATATTTAGAACTATCAAGTTCTATATCACTTAACTCACTATAAAAAGTTTGGGCATATACTTTAGAAATAGCAAGTATATTAAAACATAATATAATTATTATAAATATTCTTCTTTTCATAAATCCTCCTTAAAGTATTTGAGTGTCCTTCTATATATATATTAGCTAAAAATATATAAATTTCTTTTTTTAATAAAAAAAAATTAACTCATATTAGTAAGTTAATTTCTTAATTATTATTAACCAAGGCATATTTAATATTAGGATTACTATTAAATACTAAATAATAAGTTTCTTTAGTACTTAATTTACCAACAGTAACACTTATACAATTCCCTTCTGTACATTTTTTAGAAGATGATATCCTTTTATTATTTGAATCATATAATACATAATCACTAAGCAAATTATTATTATCATAAGCATATAAATATCTATCATCTTTTAAAATATATGTATATGTAGATTTTTTAATCGTTATATTTATTTGTTTAGTTGATGATACACTACCACATGTAATCTTTGCCACCGCGGACATAATTTTATCAGTTTTATCTCTAGTAATAGTACTTAAATTTAAATTATCTAAATCGAATGCTACACTACATTTACCATCTACTAAAGTATTAACTAAATTAGGACTATTTGTATCAATAGAAAAATCTTTTAACTCATCCTTTGCCTTATTCATATTTACCTCATCATCACTAAGTGCAACAGTCCAATGAGCCACTAAAGTTATATCACTTGTAACAGGACTATTAAAATCATATTTGCTTCCATTTAATCTCCATTCAACAAAAGTATAACCATTTTTATAAGGAGGCGTTGGTACTGTAGCAGTAGCACCATGCTCTACAGTCTGATAAGGTATATCACTTCCATAATTAGAATCAAATGTTACAATATATTTAAATACATAATCTTCTATAATTTCATATTTAGCATATAAATTCAAATTTTCACTAATCAATGTAGTAAAATCATACTCCTCTTCCCCATCATACCAACCTATAAAATTATATCCTTCTTTTTGAGGAGATGCTGGTTCTAAAACAACATTACCTGTTTTAACTTTTTTAACTTCAATAATAGTATCATCATAATCATAAAAAATAACTTCATAATATGTATTAAAAATATTATATATAAACATAAAAACACCTATTACTATTAAAGAAGCTAACACTATTAATCCTATCTTCATTATCTTATTATTCATATTAATCTAACTCCTTATTATTACCTATATTATGATTATTCTTATTTACTTTTTTTCTACTTACAAATACTATATATATTACAAATACTATAATAAGTATTCCTAATCCTATAGTAAGCCCTATAATTATTTTACTATATCTATTTATCTTATTTTGTAATACAACTACCTCTTCATCATTATATATCTGAATAGTATTTTCATCACTATCATATACATATAAATTCTTTTTACCACTTTCAGTATTAATTCCATATAATAATGAATAATTACTATATTCATTTAATTTATATACTTCTATTTCTTCATTATTTATAGATATAATTGTCTTTATATAATTATCAGGTATTAATGACTTATCAATATCAAGTATAGCAATACTTACTTTATTAAAGTTTAATTCACTATACTTTTTATATGTGTCATCTTTATATATATAATATGCTTTATTACCATTAGAATCATTTAATCCTACTAAAGTATAATCAGTAACCTCGCTTACATAACATAATATTTCTTCTCCGTCTATTATAGTAGTTTGCTTTTTATAATTATTAGGAGGTTCTAATATCCCCTCTTTTCTAATTATAGTATAATCTTCCCCATCAATAACTACATTTATAGGTTTTAACTCTTTTACAGTTACATTTATAGTATAAGTCTTAACATTACCATTCTCCGCGGTTACAGTTATATTAATTTTATTAATCCCTTCAGTTAATTCTTTTAACCCAGTACCAGATAATTTAGCTTTAACATCATTTACAGTAGCTTTAACTTCAATACTTCTTATATCATTTGGAACTTCTAAAGAATAAGATGTAGTATCTTTATTAAATGATGGTGTTATATCATACCCCACTACCGATAAACTCTTTAAATAATTATCTTTAGAATAAGATTGTTGAAGCTGTTCTTGAGTAATAATTTTTATACTAGCTTTACCTGATGATGATATACTCATTTTATCTTCATCAAAAGAATTTATTTGAATATTAGATACTGTAACAGAAGTAGTACCACTTTTAAGCGCAGTAAATGTATATGTATATGTTTTTGTTTTAGTTATATTATCACTTACATATCCAACTACTCTTGCATCACCAGAAGTTAATTTTAACATTTTAGAATCATATGATAAATCATACTCCCAAGCACCTAAAGGTGATGCGGATGATAATTTTATTGTTACAGTAACAGTATTACCAACAACTAAACTAGATTTATTTGAAGTAACACTTACCAAACACGAACTAGCACCTACTTTTAATATTGCAAAACAAAATATAAATATACCAAATATATATTTAGATATTCTCTTCATATTTATCCTCCTCATAATTTATCTATATAACCAAGTAAATATTTCTGTATACGTAATAAATCTACTATAGTTACTAAAGAATCTGAATTAACATCACTAGCTAATAACTCTTCTTCTTTTAAATCTGTATATTTAAGTAAATATTTCTGTACACGTAATAAATCTACTATAGTTATTTCTCCATCTGAATTATTATCTCCTGTTACTATTATTTGATATTCTCTATATTCTGAAGAAGAAGATATTACTAATATATCACCAGTCTGTAAAGATGAAGATGTCTTTATATTACCATCTTTATCTTTTATATAAGCATTAGCTTTTAAAGTTACATTTTTAATATTATTAATTATATTATCACTAAGTACACCTATACTTATATCAGTAATATACTTATCATTATATTTAACACCTATATTATTTAATATTTCATCAATACTAATTGGAGAAGATTCATCTTTTATAAATTTAATTATATATTCTCTATCTTTATTATTTTGAGATGTCACAGTTATTATTACCTCTTGTTCCATCTCAGTTAATATAACTTCTCCTACTCCACTTATTTTAGCATTATCATTAACTGAAGAAGCAGATACTACTACTTTATCAGTATGCAATGGTATTATATATTCATATGTAGTTATATCCCCATCAAAATTATCAATTACATTACCATTTACTGATAATTCTTTTAAATAATTATTAGGATTTCCTTTATCTGGAAGAGGAGTTTTCTCTTCACTCATATTATTATATATAGGTATTTCAAAAATTAATACCTCATCTAATAAAGAAGCATCTTTATATGCATTATATGAAGTAGATGACTCTGATACATGAGCAGATATATTTGTCATATAACTATGAGCAAACAAAGTATTTTGTGTTTGAGGATTTACATTAAATCTTTCAAAATAAAGAGTATTTTGCCCTTTAGATATATATCCAGAGTCTATTACTGAAGCACCACCTAAAATAGATTTATAAGGGCTAGTCCATGGTCTTTCATAAGAAGTATTACTTCCATCTACACCTCCATTTGCATATACTAACCCCACGATTGCAGGAGGATTATATCCATATGCACCTATACTAAATAGATTATATAAACCTGACTTAGTAAATGTTTTTGCCTCTCCATTAGAAGTATAATTATATGTAAATGTATTCCCTGATGTAGCAACAGTACCAGAACCTACCTCTTGTTTTACCCTAGCAGCTAAATGAACTGGATTAACAGAATATTTTTCAGCAGCAGATATAAACCACGTAGCATAACCTTCATACTTTTCTTTATATGTAAGCCCATCTTCTAAAAGAGTATTTGATGTCATAAATGATGTTGATAAGACTCTCTCTATACTATCTATAGTATGAATACTACTATTATATTCTAAATTTTCAAACATAAATATATTTTTCTCATCTAAGAAATTCCTAGGATCTAAATAATATGCTACAATTTCTGACGATGCATAATACCAATTACTTCCCTCTTTAGGATGATAATAAAATTCATCTGTTTTATAATTATATGAAGTAGAAGATGTAGAACGATATCCCTCATCAAAAGTATAATATATAAGACTCTTATCATTCCTACTAAACTGATATACAGCTTCATCAAAATCAATATCTACATCAATAGGCACAAATATCCATGAAGGATATTTTTCATGTAAACTAATTAAACTCTCTTGATAACTTTGAGGAAATTTACTAACATCAAATTCCATACTTGGTAAAATCTTTATATATTCACTACACATATATCCTATTATTTCTTCATTATTATCATTAGTATAAGATATCTTATACCAATCTTTATCACAACCAGCACCATCACTATCTATAGGTGTAGTAGTACTAAGTATATTAATAACAGTAGGATAAGATAACTTATCTATAATATTACTATTATTAGAAGATGATATATCTCTTACCCTAACATTAACTCCTGTAACTCTTCCAGAAGTTGCATCAGTAGCATTAACAAAAGAAGGCATAAACAAAAATAACATCACTATAAACAAGTATACCCTCTTCATAACTACCACACTCCTATATTAATTATATCAAAAATAATATTATTTATCTATATATATATTTAAATTTACATATTTTTACATTATAAAGAATCATCATATTCTTGCCTTTTAAATACACCAATTTCCTCATTAACACTAAAAAATAATTTTAATCTAACCTCCTTAGAATCATAATAACTATCTATTACATAATCCTTAATTATATATTCATCATCAGATAAAGTCTCTTCTAATTTCTTACGAGCAAACTCTATTGCCTTAGTACTAGCTAATTCTTTAGTATAAAAATTATCTATAATATTTACCTCATATTGTTTTTCCTTACTAAAAGTACATAATTTATATATATCTGAAAAAATAATTTCTTCCTCTTTTTCAAAAGTATTATACTTATCATAAAAAGGAAATGATATCCTCTTATTTAATACCTTAAGTACATATACATCCATACTCCTACCAGTATATGACTCTTCTCTATAAATATATGGATAACTAACATCCGCGGTATACCATACTTCTGCATACACTTTACCTTGTGCTTTTACATATACAATCTCATTATTTGGTTTAGTTATACCACCACTTATTATAACATCCCCTTCAGTAACATAATCATTAGTATTTTTAACTATTTCTCCAGAAGAAGATATTACCCTTTTAATTATCCCACTTTTACTTGCAACAACATCTTGATAATAATATTCCTCTTCCTTATCATTTAACTTTCTTTCTTCTACCCTTACAATATACTTAGTCCCACTTCTAGTTATCTCTATCCATTCAATCTTATCTTTATTATCATTTAATATATTTTCTTCTACTTCTTCTAAATAACTATATTTCTTCCTATATATATATTTATCTATACCATTTTTTCTTAATTCTTTATATACTAAAGTTCTAATTTCACTATTAGTATGTATTACCTCTATATCAAAAATTATATTAGATAAATAATATAATCCAAATAAACCTATTATAACTATAATTATAAATATATAATACCTTTTTACATTTTCTATTATTTTTAAATAACCATGAGTAGATACAATATCTATATCATAAATAGATTTATGCCTTTTTAAATATATATATGTACTATAATCTATTTTAATTATACATTCTCTTACACTTAATACTTTTAAATCATATATATTTATATTTTTTTTTATAATTCTATCTATAAAACGATATATATTCTTACCACTTATCCTAATAGTAATTATTCTTTTAAAATGTCTTAAAAACTTATTCTCCATTAGTTATCACCCAGAATAATATTATTAAGAACTCCTGTTATTTTAATCTCATTATTTTCTAACGCATTAATAACTAAATTACTTCCCAATATTATAGTCTTACCTAAACTATTACTAACTATTATCTTAGTACTACTAAACTCTTTTATATCAATATAATTACTAATATATATACTATTATTTATTATTAATATTTTATATTCTTTATCATTAATATAATTATCTAATTTGGCAAATAATCTCATATTTATCACCTATTAAATATTATTATTAATAAAATACTATTATGAAAGTATAAATAAAAGAAAAAAATATATTTTAATTACATGAAGTATTCTCTTCAAATTTTAACTCACCATCAAAATATATTTTTCCTGTAATAATTTTATTATCATTCTTAGGGTCTTTTAATTCTTTCTTTGTTGTATACCCTTTTAAAAGTAAAGTATCAGTATCAACACAAAAAGATGTATTTAAATTTATTTTATAATCAGAAGCATATAATTCAGCATAAGATATAATTATCTCTATCTTTGCTTCTTTTTGTCTTTCTTTATTTCTTTCTAACGATGATGTAATCGAAGGTATTGCTATTAGCATAATCATTATTAATATAACTAATACCGCAAGTAACTCAATCAATGTAAAACCTTTCCTATTAAGTTTCATCATATTCTCCATAATCTATAACCATACAGAATTACTAATATTTAGTATTTCTTGTTCTTCATATTTATTTGTATATAATAATATCTTCTTAATAGTATTTGCAATACTCCTTTGATTATCTATTGATACATCACTTTCATTTAATACTTTAGTTAACCCTTTTTTATATTTATTTTCTTTTACATATAAGTATAATGCTCTATCCATAGCACTAATTATCTTTAATTGTTTTTGATTAGTACCATCAGCAGAAAAGATTAATTCTCTATACCAGTTAATTAAATCTTTAGATAAAATATCTCCTTCTTTATATTCATAATTAACAATTTTATCATAATAAGGGCAACTATTAAGTATTCTTTGAACATGTTCTATATCAATAGTTTGTGTTTTCAATACATACATAAACTGCTCACCTCACTCTACTATTATTAAGTAGATTATAGCATATATTTTAAAGAGATACAATATCTTTTCGTAAAGTTTATATTTATTTTATTAGTAAAAAAAAACGTAAATACTAAAATAGTATTCACATTTTTATAAATCTTGTCTATTTCTTAAAAATGGAGGAATATCAAACTCAGAATCACCATCATCTTCATCATCAGTACTATCTTGTAATAAAGATTCTCTATCAGTTGTATTAAAGCTATGATATAATGGTTCAGTCTTTTTTTCAAAACCTGTTGCAATAACAGTAACAATTACTTCATCATTTAAATTTTCATTGATTACAGCTCCAAATATTGTATTAATATCTGTATTAGCGGCACTTCTAATTACCTCAGCAGCTTCTTCTACTTCAAATAAAGTTAGATTAGAACCACCAGTAACATTAATAATCGCATCAGTAGCACCATTAATTGAAGTTTCAAGTAATGCAGATGAAACAGCTTGTTTAGCAGCTTCAACTGCTCTATTTTCTCCTGCACCTACACCTATTCCTATTAGAGCATTTCCTCTATCTTTCATAACGGCCTTAACATCAGCAAAATCCAAATTTACAAGACCCGCTACTGCAATTAAATCAGATATTGATTGTACTCCTCTATGTAATACATTATCTACTTCTCTAAATGCTTCTAACATAGGAGTAGATTTATCTATTAATTCTCTTAACCTATCATTTGGAATAACTATTAAAGTATCTACATGTTTCTTTAACTCATCAAGCCCCATAACAGCTTGTTCCATTCTCTTTTTACCTTCAAAACTAAATGGTTTAGTAAC
>CAZTUM010000006.1:0-21343 GCA_964616645.1 uncultured Muribaculaceae bacterium
ATACTAAATATGATAGTAGAGATAACTCAAATGCAATAATAGAGACATCTACTAATACATTAATCATGGGCTGTAAAGGGACAGTAATACCAAGTACTGTAACATCAATAGGTGAATATGCCTTTTCTGAAATAGGTTTAACAGAAGTAATAATACCAGATAGTGTAAAAGAAATAAGTCGTGGAGCTTTTGAATATAACGAATTAAAAAGTGTAAAATTAGGCAGTGGTGTGACATCAATAGGTGATTTTGCTTTTTATATTAACAACCTAACAAGTGTAGTGATACCTAATAGTGTCACATATATAGGTTCTTGGGCTTTTTCTAGTAATCCTAATTTAACAACAATATATAACACTACTGGAAGAAAATTTGATTGGAATTACATAATAAAAGGAAGTTCTGGAGAATCATTTGTAACAGGAACATTAACTACAAGTGATGAGAGAGTAGTAACTATTACTACTAAGTTTAAATAAGTATATAGATATATTCTATATTCTTTTTATTTGACTTTTAAATATATATTTGTTATTATTATCTTGCTTAGGATGGTGATATATTTATGTATGTTAGTGTATTAGTAGAAATAGGTGTTAAAAATGTAGATAGATATTTTACTTATAGAGTACCTAATGAATTAATATCTTTAATTAAAGTAGGTATAAGAGTTAAAGTACCATTTAATAATAGATATTTAGAAGGTTTTGTTATGAATATAATGTCATCTTATGATAATGATAATGTAAAAGATATATTAGAAGTAGTTGATAGGGAAGTTATTTTATCTAATGAGATGATAGAATTAGGTAAATATATTGTATCTTTAACTATGTGTTCTATGATTAGTGCATACCAAGTAATGTTACCTAAAGCTTTAAAAGCCTCATATAAAACTAATATTAATATAAAGAAAAATAAATATGCTTATATAGATGGTAGTATAGATAAAGTATATAAATATTTAGATAACTGTAAATATAAAAATCAAATAGATATATTAAAATATATTATAGATAATAATTATATTAAAGTAAGTAGTAATAATAGTAGTAGTATTTCATCTTTAGTAAAAAAAGGATTATTAGTAATTAAAGAAGAAGAAATATATCGTTATAAAGATAAATCTATTATTAAAGATGAAGAAATTATTTTAAATAAAGAACAATCTTATGCTGTAGAAGAGGTAATTAATAATATTAATACTAGTAATACATATTTATTATATGGAGTTACTGGAAGTGGAAAAACAGAAGTATATTTAAATATTATTGATAAAGTTATTAAAATGGGTAAAAATGCTATTATGTTAGTACCTGAAATTAGCTTAACTCCACAGATAGTTAGTAGATTTAAAAATAGATTTGGTAAGGATGTTGCAGTATTACACAGTGGTATTTCAGATTATGAAAGATATGATGAATATAGAAAGATTAAGAATGGTTTAGTAAAAGTAGTTGTAGGAGCTAGAAGTGCTATATTTGCTCCATTTGATAATATAGGAGTAATTATTATTGATGAAGAACAAGTAACAAGCTATAAACAAGATAATAATCCTAAATATCATACTAGAGATATTGCTATATTTAGAAGTAAATATCATAATTGCCCTTTAATATTAGGAAGTGCTACTCCTAGTTTAGAAAGTTATGCTAGAGCTAAAAAAGGAGTATATAAACTATTAACATTAAAAAATAGAGCTAATAAGAAAAAATTACCTATAATTAAAATAATAGATTTAAAAGAAAACTATAATGCTAATGGTTATATTACTGATACTTTAAAAATAGAGATAGAAGATAGATTAAAAAAAGGAGAACAAGTACTACTTTTATTAAATAGAAGAGGCTATTCTTCAATGTTTACTTGTAAAAAATGTGGGTATGTATTTAAATGTCCTAACTGTGATATTAGTTATACTTATCATAAAAGTAGTAATATGTTTAGATGTCATTACTGTAACCATGGAATAAAAGTAGCTAATGAATGTCCTAATTGTCATTGTACCGATATTAAAGATTATGGAGTAGGTACTGAAAAATTAGAAGAAGAAGTAAAAAAATTATTTAATGCTAGAGTAGTTAGAATGGATTTAGATACTACTTCTTCCAAAAACGCTCATAGTAAGATTATTGAAGACTTTATAAACCATAAATATGATATCTTAGTAGGTACTCAAATGATTGCTAAAGGACTAGATTTCCCTTTAGTTACTTTAGTTGGTGTAATATCCGCGGATAGTTCATTAAATATTCCAGATTTTAGAAGTAGTGAGTATACCTTTGATTTATTAACTCAAGTATCAGGAAGAGCAGGTAGAAGTACTAAAGAAGGTAGTGTTATTATTCAAACATATAATAAAGAACATTATGCTATTTTATATGCCAAAAATCATGATTATGATGGATTTTTCAACTATGAAATGAATATACGTCGTAAACTAAAATATCCTCCATACTATTATTTAACTTTAATTAAAATACTTAGTAAAGATTATAATATGTGTTTGCAAGAGGCTAATAAAATAGGTTCATATCTTAGAAATAATTTAGAAGAAAATGCTATTATATTAGGACCATCTATTTCTAATAATTTTAAAATTAATAATGTATATCATTTTCAATGTATTATTAAGTATAAATATAGTGACAAGTTATATAAAGTATTAACTAATTTAGATAATATATATAAATCTAATAATAAAGTTAAAATAGAAATAGATAACTCACCAGTTAGATTATAATTGTATACAAGGAGGTTATATATGAGATTTAAAAATAGTAATGAAGTTGATTTATTTATTAAAAAACATAAAAATAACTATATAGGAAGTGGTGCTGAAGGGGAATGTTATTTGGATATAAGAACTAATTTAGTATATAAAATATTTAATAGTTATTTTTATAAAGAAGATAGTTGTATTAGTCCATTGGATGTTTTAAAATTTAGTAATATTACTAATAATACTTTTATTTGGCCTATTGATTATATATCTTTAGATAATAATGTTATAGGCTATATAACTATATATAAAGATGCTATCTCATTATATAAAATTAATCCTCTTAAAATTAATCTAAATAATTTTACTACTACTATATCTAAAGTATATGAAGATGTAAAAATACTTAGTAATAACAATATTGCTCTAAATGATATTCGTTATAATATGTTATATTCTAATAATAATATTTATATAATAGATACTCTAAATTATTATTATTCTTATGATTATAAAAGTAGTTATTTAAATAATTTAAGCCGTATAGATGATAGTATAAAAGCATTTTTAATAGATGGATATTTTGATGATTATATTTTATCTGATAATGAACTTAATGATATGTATAATGATAAATATTCATCAGGATTAGAATTTATAACCTTACTAAAGGATAAACTTACAAATAGCCTAGATAAAAAAATTAATAGTTTATCTGATGCTAAAAAATTAATTAGAAGATGTGAAGGTAAAAGAAACTATGTAAGAGGATATAATAAATAAATTTTAATTTACATAAGTAGGGTATAAGTGTTATAATTACTATGGGTGATATAGATGTTAAAAGTAGAAAACGTAACAAAGTATTATGATACCTTAAAAGCGGTTGATAATGTATCTTTTTCAGTTGAAGAAGGAGAAATTTTTGGGCTACTTGGTTTAAATGGAGCAGGAAAAACAACTACTTTTAGAATGATAATGGGATTAATAGATGATTATACTGGTAGTATTACATTAGATGGAGATAAAATAGATTATTCTATTACTGATAAAATAGGATTTTTAACAGAAGAAAGAAGCCTACTTACTAAATTAACAGTATTAGAACAAGTAAAATTTTATGGAATACTTAAAGGACTTAATGAAATTGAAGTAGAAAAAAGATTAGATATTTTACTTGATTATTTAGGTATTTCTATGTATAAAAATAAAAAAATAAAAGAATTATCTAAAGGTAATCAACAAAAAATACAATTAATTACTTCGATTATACATAATCCTAAATTACTTATATTAGATGAACCTTTTAGTGGACTAGACCCTATTAATGTAGAAATATTTAAAAAAATAATTCTTGGTTTAAAAAAGAAAGGAACAATAATAATATTTTCATCTCATAGGATGGAACATGTAGAATTATTTTGTGAAAAATTACTAATACTTGTTAAAGGTAAAAGTGTACTATCTGGTTATTTATCTGATATTAAAAAAGATTTTAGAAAGAAAATTGTAAATATTATTGGAGATATAGAATTATCAGAATTAAAAAAACAAAAAGGAGTATTAGATGTAGAACAAATAAAAGATGAATATAAAGTTAGTATAGAAAATGAAGAATATATAGAAAGTTTATTTAAATATATTAGTAAGTGTAAAGGTGTAACAAAATTTGTTGTAGAAGATGCTAGTTTAAATGATATTTTTGTTAGTATAGTAGGTGAAACATATGAAGTATAAATTATGGTATTTAACTAAAAATAGTCTAAAAAAGAAGATGAAAACTAAATGGTTTGTTATAGCTAATTTAATTATTTTAATAGTAATTATAGGTCTTTTAAATATAGATAGTATTATAAAATATTTCGGAGGAGATTTTAATAATAAAACAGAAATAATAGTAATAGATAATGCATCTTTATATGATAAATTTTATAATAATTATGTAAGTGGTAGTAATTATATTAATAATTCTTCATATGAAATTATTAATTATGATAAAAGTTATGAAGAAGCTATAGAAGAAGTAAAAAAAGATAAAATACTATTAGAATTAAATAGTGATACAGATAATTTTATCTCTGTTAAAATGACTACTAATAAGAATATAGATACATCAGTATATCAGCTAATTACTAGTAGTTTAAATGCTGTTAAAAGAGAAGTTGCACTATCTTATTATAATATATCCCAAGAAATACTTGATATAGTAGATGCTCCTTTAGAAATAGAAAGAGAAAGACTAGATGATAGTAAGAGTATGGATGAAATGATGAACCTTATAATGGGTACAGTATTTCCTCTTATAATATTACCATTCTTTATGTTAGCAATGTTTTTAGTTCAAATGATAGGAGCTGAGATTAACGAAGAAAAAACTACAAAAGGAATGGAAATTATTATATCTAATGTATCACCAAGTATTCACTTTGCCTCAAAAGTACTTGCAGGTAATATTTTTGTTGTTTCACAAGGATTATTATTAGTTATATATGCCCTTTTAGGTGTTGTAATTAGAATTATAACTACTGGTAATATTATAGGAGGTGAAACAGAAGGATATGTAAGTAGCCTAATTAATAGTCTAAATTCTACAGGATTATTATCTTCTTTAAGTAGTGCTATACCAGTAACACTAATTCTTATGATAATTACATTCTTTGCATATTCACTCTTAGCAGGAGTACTAGCATCTATGACTACTAATATGGAAGATTATCAACAATTACAAACTCCTATTATGATTATCTCTGTAGCAGCATACTATCTATCTTTCATGGCGGCCACTTTTGAAGGTAGTATTGCAATTAAAATACTTGGCTTTGTTCCCTTTATATCAGCATTACTTGCCCCAGCTCTTTTAGTATTAGGTCAATTTACAATAATTGATATATGTATTGCCATAGTCATTATGTTAATATTTATATATTTCTTATACAAATATGGTATGAAAATTTATAAAGTAGGTATTTTAAATTATTCAGGTACTGGACTATGGAAAAAAATGTTTAAGGCTGTAAAAAAATAATTGCCTTAATGCAAAGGTGGCGGAATAGGTAGACGCGTACCACTAGCAAATCTGCTCTAATTAATAGAACTTTGATATATAGAAATCATAAGATAGGTTATGGAAAAATGATAGGCTCACAAGCAATATCCCAAGAAGAAATTTTAGTAGAATCTATGGGACTAAATTCTTTAAGTGGACAAAGTTTTACTAGAATGCAAAGTTTGTTAATGCAATAGGAACAAAAATGTATAGAGTAGGTAAAAATCATTTATTTAGGAATACATAACAAAAATCAAAATTAAACCAACAGTGTGTGTTATTTATTATATTAAAATGATATTATCCTTTTTAAGGAAGTGAAAAAAATGAACCAAGATAAAACTGGTAAGTTTATTGCTAAATTGAGAAAAAAGAAAAATATGACACAACAGGTTTTAGCGGACAAAATGGGTGTTAGTATAAACGCGGTAAGTAAATGGGAAAGAGGTCTTTCATTCCCAGATATTTCATTATATAAAAAATTATGTAAGGAATTAGATATAAATATTGAAGAACTAATAAATGGTGAATACTCATGCAATGATGAGACTAAAGAAAAAGCAAAAAAGACCACAAAAAAAGTAAAAATATTAATTTTATGTCTAACTATTTTTATATTAACTTCTAGTATTTTAATATATTATAATAAGAAAAATAAGATAGATTTGGTTAATGATTCCAATTATTTATATGAAGAAGTAACTAAATTTATTAAAGAAAAAGAGTTAAAAGAAAATAATGATTCTAATTACAATGATTTTAATGTTTTTAATAGTTATCATGGATTTGGAATAGAAAAAAAGCATAGTTATAAATATGTTTATATGTGGATATACCAACAAAGTTATTATATCGAAAGCAAAGAATATGGTTCTTCACTTGCAATATCATCAGGCAGTTCTATACCAGTTAAGGCAATTTTTAAAAATAATAAATTACAAGATATAATTTATCCTAAAGAAGGTGATGAATATGTATCATCAATTAAAAAAATGTTTCCTGGGATAATAAAATATCAAGTACTAAATTATGATAAAGAAGAAAATATAAATAACTTGTTTAATGAAGTAGAACAACAAAAAAATATATATTATGATTATTTAAATTTAGATATGAGTGAAATTACAATAAACGATTTAATATATAATGATTTAATATTTTCTATTGAATATCAAAACAACAAATGTGATATCCCTGTTTTGTTAAATATTTATCAAAATAATAAATATAAATTATTTAAAGAATATAAATCATGTAAAAATGGAGAGTTATGTACTATGATGTTACAATATGTAAATCCGATTGAAGGAGAATATAATTATAATGTTATTGAAATAATAAAAAATAGCATAGATGCAAATATTCATCAATATACCAATTCAAATTTACCAGAATATATGATTTCTTCAGGTACAGGGCATAAGTTTACTACAGAATCTGATAATAAGTATTTAAAAGAATTATTAAAATCAATAAATATCGATTTAACAGAGTGTGCTAAACCTAACTATGAAGATTAAAAAATATAATAATAGGGCATACCCTATTTTTTTTATTAAATATTAATAGAAAATAACTTCATTTTAAGATATAATTAGTATAGGTGGTAATTAAATGAATAAGATATTATTAATTGATGGTTATAATTTACTATTTAAGATGTATTATGGAATACCTAATTCTATTAAACATAACAATATAGAAATTAAAGGATTAGTAGGTTTTTTAGGAAGTTTGAAAAAATTAGTTAATACTTTTAAACCATATTCAGTTATTGTTATTTTTGATAGTGAAACTAGTAGAGATAGTAATTTAAAAATATATAATAAATATAAAGAAGGAAGAGAAGATTATACATACTTAGAAAATAACCCATTTATGCAACTACCTTTAATATATAAAGCATTAAAGTATTTAGATATACAATATATAGAAGTTATTGCCAATGAAGCCGATGATTATATAGCATCTTTTATAAATAATAATAAAACATATGAATATATAATAGTTTCTACTGATACTGATTTTATTCAACTTATTGATAATAATGTTAATATGTATATAATGAAAGGAAAACACAGTATATTATATAATGAACAGACAGTTTTAAATCACTATAAAATTTCCCCTAGTAAGTTTGTTTTATATAAAGCTTTAATAGGGGATAAATCTGATAATATAGATGGTGTTAAAGGAATTGGTAAAGTTATAGCAAGTAAGATACTCACTTATGATGATATAGATAAATATATAAAAAGTAATAATAATATTAGAATTAGTAAGATGTTATTAGAAAATAAAGAAAAGATAAATAGAAATATTAAATTGATTACTTTAAATAAAAATATAGATACTAGTAAAGTAAGTATAACCCCTCTTAATAATAAAATATATAATGATAAAGTCTATAATATTATATATAATATATTTTTGTAAATAATTTAAAATAATTAATACAAATATATTTATTTATGATATAATAATTATAGGATGTGGTATGATGAAAGATAGTAATCTAAAAAGATTTAAATATATTTTGTGTGTATCTTTACTATTAATTATTTTTATGCCTATTAAAGAAGTATACGCACAAACTTTAAATGATATGTATAATGAACTAAGTGCTCTAAAACAACAAAAATCTAATATAGCAAATCAAAAAAAACTTACTGAGAATGAAATTAATTCTTTAAATAATGAGATGAATGAAGCTAGTGTTGAAATAGAAAGTATTAGAAATTCTGTAGAAGAAGCTACTTTAGAAATTAAAAACAGTGAAGAAAAAATAGAACAAAAAAAAGAAGAATCAAAAGAATTGCTTAAATTTTTGCAACTTTCAACTGGAGAAAACGTATATTTAGATTATGTTCTTGCTTCTTCTGATTATACTGATTTTGTTTATCGTTATTCTATTGTTACTCAACTTACTAGTTATAATGATACTATGGTTAAAGAATTAGAAAGTCTAATCAAGGAGTTAGAAGAAAAAAAACTTACTCTTGCTAGTAAAGAAGAAGAATTACAAGCTAAAAGGAATACCCTTGCTACAAAGAAGAGTTCTCTTAACGTATCCCTAGCAGAAGTAAGAGAAGGATATGTTGATATTAATGAAGAAATTTCTGCGTTAGAAAAGAGCATTAGTTATTATGAAAAGTTAGGGTGTAGTAAAAATCAAGATGTCACTAAATGTACTGAACTTCCTTATGCGGATGGATTTAAATATCCTCTTACTTCAGGACGTATATCTAGTGATTGGGGCTGGAGAACATACACATTACATGGAAGAAGCGTAACTGACTTCCATTACGGTTATGATTTTGCAGGCATCAGTGAAGGCACAAATGTTTATGCTGTTGCTCCTGGTAAAGTTATTGCAATTACATATAAGAGTAAATGTGGAGGGAACCAAGTTTCTATAGCTCATACCGTTAATGGTAAAAACTATACTTCTAAATATGTACATTTACTATCTATTAACGTAGAATATGGGCAAATCGTAACTGATACTACCGTAATTGGACGTGTAGGGGGCTACTCTACATCATCTGAACATGGTGGATATGATAAATGTACTACAGGTACCCATCTTCATTTTGGTATTGCTGATGGTCATCGTAGCTCAGGTTTTGATGCCTATTCATTCAACCCAGAGAATATTTTTCCAAAGTTAACTGGGCGTGGTAGTTCGTTTAGTTCAAGATAGGTTTATACCTATCTTGTTTTAGAAAGATGAGTGAAAAAAATGGAAGGATTATCTACAAAAGAAGTACAAGAAAGAATTAAAAATAATTTAGTTAACAAAAAAGTTAATTATTCAAGAAGTATTTTAGATATTATTTTAAGAAATGTTTGTACTTTATTTAATTTTATTAATTTAATATTATTTATATTAGTACTAACTACTGGAAGTTATCATAATAGCTTATTTGCAGGTGTTATAATTATTAATACGGTTATTTCTATTGTGGGAGAAATAAAGGCTAAAATCATTGTTGATAAACTTAATTTAACTTTCTCTGATACCGTTAATGTAATAAGAGATGGTATTACTAAAGAAATTTCTTTATATGAAGTTGTTTATGATGATGTACTTATATTAAAAAGTGGGGATACTGTTCCATTAGATGTTATAGTATTAAATAGTAATATGTGTGAAGTAGATGAGAGTATTATTACAGGGGAAGATAAAAGTATTATTAAAAGAAAAAATGATAAGATAATCTCTGGTAGTATCATCATAAGTGGTAGTGTTAAAGCAAAAGTAGTAAGTATCTCTAAAAATAGTTATGCTACATCTTTAATAAAAGAAGCAAATACTTTAGATAGAAATGAAACATACCTGCAAAAATCGTTAAATAAAATTTTATATATTATTATGATATTAATAGTACCAATCATGCTACTTCTTTTTATAACATCATATGTAGTAAATAAATCTACTTATAATGAAGCTATTTTATATACCACCGCGGGTATTATCGGAATGATACCATCTGGATTAATACTATTATCTAGTATAGCATTATCTAAAAGTGTTATTAACCTAGCATCTAAAAGAGTAATAGTTCAAAGATTAAATGGCATCGAGGCATTAGCATCGGTTGATATTCTTTGCCTTGATAAAACAGGTACAATTACTGATGGTAGCTTAGAAGTTATCAAAGTAATTAATAAGAGTGATAAAGATATTAGTAATATTATTAGTAATATGGTAGTTAATAATGTATATAACCAAACAGATTTAGCTATGAATAGATATTTTAAATTAACAAGTAAACTAGATATAATTAAGTATGTACCATTTTCTTCTTACAGAAAGTATAGTATGATTAGTATTAAAAATATGGGTACCTATGCTATGGGGGCTTTAGAATACATGATTAAAAATAAAAAGTATGATAAAGAAGTATATAAATACATTGACATGGGTTATAGAGTAGTTACATTAGTATATTCACCAAAATATTCAAAAAATCAGTCATTACCTAGTGATATTAAAATTATAGGTTATATTATATTAAAAGATAATATAAGAAATAATGTTAGTACTACATTAAAGTATTTTGAAAGCCAAGGAGTTAATTTAAAGATTTTATCAGGAGATGCTCCGACTACTGTATTAAATATTATGAAACAAGTTTCTAACAAAAATTTAAAATGTTTAGATTGCAGTAATATTTCTTCTTTAGAATTAGCATCTAGTGTTAGAGAATATGATATCTTTGCAAGATGTAATCCATATCAAAAAAAACTAATAATTAGTAATTTAAAAAAATATAATACAATTGGTATGATTGGAGATGGAGTTAATGATATATTAGCGTTAAAAGAAGCTGATTGTTCTATATCTTTAACTTCTAATAGTAATGCATCAAGAAGTGTATCCCAAATTGTCCTACTTGATAATGATTTTGATAGCCTACCTAGTATAGTTAATGAAGGTAGAGGAGTAATAAATAACATAGAAAGAGTATCTAGCTTATATTTAATTAAAACAATTTATTCTAGTCTATTGTCAGTACTTTGTATATTCTTAGGTTGGGATTATCCTTTTTATCCAATACAACTTACTTTAATTAGTAGTATTTGTGTTGGACTACCTAGTTTATTTCTTACATTTATTAAAGATTATCGCAAAGTTAGTAGAGACTTTATTAGAATATCATTTAAAACCGCGGTCTCTGGAGGTATAACTTGTGTTATAAACGTTCTTCTTTTAATGTATGTTAACAGTATAACTCACATTGATTATCAAATAATACTTGTAGGTATTACAGGATTTGTTAATTTATATACTTTGTACCGCAAATGTATACCATTTAATTTTTATAAAGCATTAATATTAGGAGGGTCTTTGTTAATGTTTGTATCTATTATGATATTATTAAAAGACTTATTTTATCTTGGTAATTTTAATTTTAATATGCTTATAATATTGATGATATTTAGTATTTTAGATATTTTAATGATTTATATAATAGAGAAAATATATGTAAAATTATTTTATAAGGATGGTGAAGTATGGATAAAATAGAAAATAGAATTAAAGAACTTACAGATATTATTAATAAAGCTAATTATGAATATCATGTTTTAGATAACCCTTCAATTAATGACTATGAATATGATAAATATTTAAGAGAATTATATGATTTAGAATATAAATATCCTATGTATGCCTATGATGATTCTCCAACTAAGAAAATTGGAGGAGAAGTAATTAGTAAGTTTGAAAAAATAAAACATGATAAGCCAATGATGAGTTTATCAAATGTTTTTAATGAAGATGAAATAAGAGCTTTTAATGAAAAAATAGAAAAAGAAGTTAGTGATATATTATATGTATGTGAACTTAAAATAGATGGATTAAGTGTTAGTTTAAAATATAAAAATGGTAGATTAGTAAGCGGAGCAACTAGAGGAGATGGATATGTTGGAGAAGATATTACTCATAATGTTAAAACAATTAAATCCATTCCTCTTAGATTAAATGAAGATATTGATATTGAAGTACGTGGTGAAATATTTATGAGTAAAAGCATACTTTCTAAATTAAATGAAACTAGAATTGCAAACAAAGAAGAACCATTTAAAAATGCTAGAAACGCCGCGGCGGGGAGTATTCGTCAATTAGATAGTAATATTGCAAGATTAAGAAATTTAGATGCTTTTATATATCATATACCAAATCCAGAGGATTTTGGAATTAAAACTCATTATGAAGCTTTAACATTTCTAAAAAAAATAGGATTTAAAACTAATCCAAATAATCGTTTAGTAAATAATATTGATGAACTACTTTTATATATAGATGAAAAAGAAAAAGAAAGAGATAAATTACCTTATGATATAGATGGAGTGGTTATTAAACTTAATGATATTAATTCTCAACTAAAATTAGGATATACAGAGAGATATCCTAAATGGGCATGTGCATATAAGTTTAAAGAAAAAAAAGTTATAACTAAACTTTTAGATATTGTTTTTACTGTAGGTAGAACAGGACAAGTAACACCAAACGCAGTATTAGAACCTGTTATAGTTATGGGCTCAATGATAACTAGAGCAACACTACACAATGAAGATTATGTAAAAGATAAAAATATTAAAATTGGTGATATGGTTTATATAAAAAAAGCAGGAGATGTAATTCCATCTGTAGTCGGAGTAGTAGAAGAAAGAAGAACTGGAAATGAAATAGATTTTGTAATGGCAAAATCATGTCCAATATGTGGTAGTAATCTTTATAAAAATGAGGATGAAGCTTCTTATTATTGTATTAATCCATTATGTGATGCTAAAAAAATTGAAAGTTTAATCCATTTTGCGGAAAGAGGAGCAATGAACTTAATAGGCTTTGGTGATAGGATTGTAGAAGACTTTTACAACATGGGATATTTAAAGAATGTATACGATTATTATACTTTAAAAGAAAAAAAAGAAGAATTAAAATTACTAGAAGGATTTGGAGAAAAAAGTATTAATAATTTATTAGATTTAGTCGAAGAAAGTAAAAATAATTCATTAGAAAGACTATTATTTGGATTAGGTATTAGATATGTTGGTAGTAAAACTGCTAAAATATTGGCTAAAACTTATAAAAATATGGATAATTTAATGAATGCTAGTTATGAAGAATTAATTAATATATATGACATTGGAGAAGTAATAGCAAAAAGTGTTTATGAATATTTTAGAAATAGTGAAAATGTTAAAACTATTAACATTTTAAAAGAACTAGGCATTAATATGGAATATTTATCACTTTCAAAAACAGATGATAATTTTGCTAATAAGACCTTTGTTCTTACTGGTACTTTAAATAATATTACTAGAGAAGAAGCAAGTAGTATTATAGAAAATAAAGGAGGTAAAACTACTACTTCAGTTAGTAAGAAAACAGATGTAGTAGTAGTAGGTGCAAATGCGGGCAGTAAGTATAATAAAGCTCTTAACTTAGGTATTACTATATGGAGTGAAGAAGAATTTTTAGAAAGAATAAATTAAAGAAAGCAATGAAGGGATGATTTTAAAATGGAAAGAATATATAATAAATTAGTTAGAGATAAAATACCTAACATAATAGAAGAAAATGGAGAAATCCCTATTGTTAAGGTATTAGATGATAGTAATTACAAAAAGGAACTTGAAAATAAATTATATGAAGAATATAAAGAGGTAATAGATTCAAGTGGTAATGAACGTATAGAAGAATTAGCTGATATGTTAGAAGTTATTAAAACATTAGCTTGTTTAGAAAATAAAAATTTAGATGATATTATAGAAATTGCTAATAAAAAAAATGAAAAACGTGGTGCTTTTAATAAAAAAATCTTTCTTGAAAAAGTTATACAAACAAAGTAAAAAGTAATTAAAACAAAGTAAAAAGTAATTAAAGATATTGCAAAGTTAATACAGTTATGATAAACTATCTAATAGTATTAGATAAAAAGGGAGGTAATTAAATGAACAACGAAGAAATTGCAGAGTCATTATTTCAACAGTTAAAAAGTAACGCTACCTCTTCACTTACTGGGATTTTAAATAATTTTAATCGTGGTGAAATTGGTGTTTTAAGTTATTTGGCATTTGATAATGATAAAGTATCCGCGGGGGAGTTAAGTGATAAATTAAATGTAACAACAGCTAGAATTGCTAGTATTTTAAATTCTTTAGAAGATAAAGGTTATATCAAAAGAAAAGAAGATATAACAGATAAGAGAAAAACTTTAGTTATGATAACTAAAGAAGGAATATCCCTAGCACTTAGTACAAAAAAAGAAGTAATAAACAAAATCATTAAAGTTATCGATGAAGTAGGATATAATGAAATAAAAGAATATACAAAAATTGCCTTAAAAATAAGAAATATATTAAATAAGCAGTGATAACTGCTTTAAAAAACAAAAAATATCTAATACTGTTAGGTAAAAAAGAAAGGATGTAAAAAAATGAAAAATTTAATAGTTTATTATTCTTATGAAGGAAACACAGAAGAATTAGTAAAAGGTATGCAAAAATCATTACACGCGGATGTATTAAAATTAATACCTAAAAAAGAAAAAAAGACAAAAAGTATATTTAGATTTGTTTGGGGAGGTATACAAGTTTATATGACTAAAAAACCTGCATTAGAAGAATATACATGTGACTTATCTAAATATGATAATATAATTATAGCTTGCCCTTGTTGGTATGGTACATATGCTCCACCTATAAATACATTTTTAAAAGAAAATTACTTTCAAAATAAAAATATATATTTATTGGTTTGCAACGGAGGTAATCTTAGAAATACTTGGAAGAATTATGAAGAAGCATTAAAAGGAAATAATATAATATCTAAATTAGATTTAATATATCCTATTAAAAATGGTATTTCTAAAGCAGTAGAAAAAACTAATAATTGGATATTATCTAATATAAAAAATAACTAATCTTTTATATTAATGTAATAAATAAATTATAATTATTATTAAATTTATAAAAAGTCATTGACAAAATACATAACATGTTATATATTTAATATGTTCTAATTTAAGGTGGTAGTATGGATAAGTTTGGAGAAATCATTTTTTATATAAAAAGTGTTCATAATGAAATAGGGAAAAAAAGAAATATTATTTTAGCTAAATATGATATTACTGGTACACAATGTGATATTATAGAGTATTTATATAAAAACTCTAATAATGAAATATATCAAAAAGATTTAGAAAATTTTTTTAATCAAAGTAATCCTTCAATGACGGGATTATTAAATAGATTAGAAAGAAAAAACTTTATAATCAGAAAAATATCTATAAAAGATTGTAGATACAAAGAAATAATATTGACTAACAAAACTTATGAATTATTATTAGAAATAAAAAAAGATTTATTAACATTTAGTAATAGTTATAATAAAATATTAAGTGAAAATGAGAAAGAATATTTAATAAATTTATTGAAAAAACTATATCTAAATATAAATAATTAATAAAGAGGTGACAAAATGTTAAAAATGTTTAAAAATTTTACAAAAAAAGATTGGTTAATGATATTTCTAATTATTATACTTATAGTCTTACAAGTATGGTTAGATTTAAAATTACCAGATTATATGAGTGCTATAACAACACTTATACAAACAGAAGGAAGTAGTATCAAAGATATTCTCCTTCAAGGTGGATATATGTTATTATGTGCTTTATTTAGCCTGCTTTCCGCGGTTATTGTAGGATTTATATCATCTAGGTTATCTGCAAATTTCTCCTTTAATTTAAGAAAGAGTATATTTACTAAAGTTGGTAAATTTGGCATGGAAGAGATAAAAAAATATGAAACTAGCAGTTTAATAACACGTACTACAAATGATGTTACACAACTAGAAATGTTTATGTCTATGGGACTTCAATTACTTATTAAAGCCCCAATCATGGCGGTTTGGGCAGTATCTAAGATACTTAATAAAAGTATAGAATGGAGCATGCTTACTGGAGCTGGAGTAATAATCTTACTAGTTACAGTCCTTACAATACTTTTAATAGTATTTCCTAGATTTGAAAAAGTACAAAAATTAATTGATAAAGTAAATGGTGTAACTAGAGAAAATTTAACTGGTATTAGAGTAATAAGAGCATTTAATGCTGAAAATTATCAACAAGGTAGATTTGAAGAAGTAAACAATAAGTTAACTAATATGCAATTGTTTAATCAAAAAACTTTTGCAATACTTAGTCCTATTATGAATATCGTTATGCATGGTTTAACCCTAGGCATATATTTTATTGGAGCATATTTAATTAATAAAGCAAATATGATAGATAAGATTAACTTATTTAGTAATATGGTAGTATTTTCAAGCTATGCTATGCAAGTTATATCTGCCTTTCTAATGCTTGCAATGATATTTATGATTTTACCAAGAGCACAAGTATCAGCAAAACGTATTAACGAGGTTTTAGATAGTGATATTTCTGTTTGTGATGGTACTATTTCTATAAAAGATACAAAAGAAAAAGGTACTGTAGAGTTTAAAAATGTATCATTTCAATTTGCAGATGCAGATGAGTATTTACTTAAGAATATTAGCTTTAAAGTAAATAAAGGGGAAACTATTGCTTTTATAGGTTCAACAGGAAGTGGTAAAAGTACTTTAATAAACTTAGTACCAAGATTTTATGATGTTACAGAAGGAGAAGTATTAATAGATGGAATAAATGTTAAAGATTATACTTTAGAGTCTTTAAATAATAAAATAGGTTATGTTCCTCAAAAACCTGTAATGTTTACTGGTACAGTAAAAAGTAATGTAGGATATGGTGATAATGGTAAATCACCTATTAATATAGAAAAGATAAAAGAAGCAATAGAAGTAGCACAAGGGACATCTTTTGTAACTAAAATGGATAATGAATATGACTCTCACATAGCAAGAGGTGGAACTAATATATCAGGAGGTCAAAAACAACGTCTTGCTATAGCACGTGCCATTGCAAGAAATCCTGAAATATATATATTTGATGATTCATTCTCTGCCTTAGATTATAAAACAGATGCTACATTAAGAAAAGAATTAAAAAAATATACTAAAGATGCTACTTGCTTAATTGTAGCACAAAGAATAGGAACAATTATATCTGCAGATAAGATAGTTGTACTTGATTATGGAAAATGTGTTGGGATAGGAACACATAAAGAACTATTAAAAGAATGTAGTGTTTATAAAGAAATTGCCTTATCTCAATTATCAGAAGAGGAGGTGCAAAAATGGTTAGATTAGCAGGAGGACCAAATAGACAAATGCCAAATAAGTCTAAAAATTTTAAAAAATCTATAAAAAAATTATTTAATAGTTTAAATAAGTGGAAATATTTATTAATACTATCATTACTACTTGCTATTATAAGTGCTATATTATCTCTTATAGCTCCTAATCATCTTTCTGATTTAACTGATACAATCACTCTAGGGATCCAACCAAATATAACAGAAGAAATAATAAAAGACATAATGAATAATGATAATATTAGTGCTATAGATAAAGCAAAATTATACGAATTATTAGACTATAAAAACAAAGAAGAAATAGATACTAATTTGTTACTAAAAAAAATAGATGATTTGCCAGAATCTATTTATGATATAGTAAAACCACAGATAGATATAGCAAGAGTAAAAAGTATTTCTCTATTTTTAGTTATAATATATATAATAAGTGCATTATTTAGTTATATTGAATCTATCTTAATGACAATAATTTCTAATAATAATGCTAGAAAATTAAGAAGTAGTATAAGTAAGAAAATTAATAAATTACCTTTAAAATATTTTGATAATCATGAAACTGGCGATATATTATCACGTGTTACTAATGATGTTGATACAATCGCTCAAAATTTAAATGATAGTTTATCTACTTTAGTTAGTAGTTTAACATTATTTTTAGGTTCTATAATAATGATGGTTGTAACTAACTGGATTATGGCAATAACCGCGGTTGTAGCTAGTTTATTAGGCTTTGCCTTAATGAGTGTTATTTTAAATAAATCACAAAAATATTTTACTCAAAGACAAGAAGAACTTGGTAATTTAAATGGTCATATTGAAGAGATATATTCTGGTCATAATGTTGTTAAAGCATATAATGGGCAAAAAGAAGCAGATAAAGAATTTGATATTTTGAATAGAAAATTATATAACTGTAATTGGAAAAGTCAATTTCTATCTGGAATAATGCAACCATTAATGGGATTTGTTGGTAATTTTGGATATGTTGCTGTATGTGTAGTAGGAGCTTTACTTACTATGAATAATGTAATTTCCTTTGGTGTAATCGTAGCATTTATAATATATGTAAGGATGTTTACTAATCCACTATCTCAAATCGCTCAAGCTATGACTTCTCTTCAATCAACAGTCGCAGCTTCTGAAAGAGTATTTGACTTTTTAGAAGAAAAAGAAATGCCAGATGAAAGCAATTTAGAAAGTAAGCTTAATAAGAAAAAGATAAAAGGACAAATAGAGTTTAAAAATGTTAAATTTGGTTATGATGATAATAGAATTATAATAAAAGATTTTAGCGTTAAAGTAAAACCAGGACAAAAAATAGCAATAGTAGGACCTACAGGAGCAGGTAAAACTACTATGGTAAATCTACTTATGAAGTTTTATGAGATAAACTCAGGTAATATAATAATAGATGGAGTATCCACTAAAGATTTAACTCGTGAAGATATTCATGATTTATTTATTATGGTACTTCAAGATACTTGGTTATTTGAAGGTACTATTAAAGATAATCTTAAATTTAACGCTGAAAATATAACGGATGAAGAGATTATGAAAGTTTGTGATGTAGTAGGAGTATCCCATTTTATTAAAACACTACCAGGAGGATTATATGCAAAAATATCTGATGGAGATACAATCAGTCAAGGACAAAAACAACTCTTAACTATTGCTCGTGGTATGATTAAAGATGCACCATTTCTAATCCTTGATGAAGCAACATCAAATGTAGATACAAGAACAGAAGAATTAGTACAAAAAGCTATGGATAAATTAACATATGGAAGAACAAGCTTTATAATTGCTCATAGATTATCTACAATTAAAAATGCGGATTTAATTCTTGTTATGAAAGATGGTAATATTATAGAACAAGGAACACATGATAAACTACTTTCTATGAATGGATTTTATGCTGAATTATATAACTCTCAATTTGATACAATAGATGAGTAAACAAAAAATATCAACTTAATTTATAGGTTGATATTTTTATTTAATTCTCTTTTTTATATCTGGATTATTGATATCATTAATTAACCATATCAAATCAACAATAGAAATCTTTTTAACATTATTAGGAAGATAATTACTTATACTTTCAATATTATATACATAAGAAATACCAAAATATTTAATATCATATCCATTTACAATAGTATTATTAATATCAAAAGTAGTATATCCAGTAAATATTTCTTTATACTTAATTTGACAACCATCATAAATCTTCATAAATATATATTTCTGTTTAGTAGACTCAACAACATTTTTATTAATTCTTTGTAATTTACCTACAACAAGAAATTCTAAATCAATATTATTAATATCCATAAATATTTCCTCCCTATACTATAAAGTATATAAATAAAGATTAAAAAAGTAAATAAATTTTACACAAATTAAAAATATTTATGTTATATATAAATTAAATATGATATAATTTATATATATAGATAGGTAGGGATAAAATGAGACATATTGGAACAGTTGTAAGGGGAATACGTACAGGAATAATAAAAGAAAATGATGATTTAGCTAATATTGTAGTTGATAGTGTAATATCTGCGAGTAAAGAAGGAAATTTTAAAATAAAGAATAAAGATATAATTGCTATAACAGAAGCTGTTGTAGCAATCCAAGAAGGTAATTATGTTACTATAGATAATATAGTTAAATGTTTGGAAAGTAAGATACCAAGTGATAATATAGGTGTAGTATTTCCTATATTAAGTAGAAATAGATTTGCTTTAATTTTAAAAGCAATAGCACGTTATAGTAAGCATATAACTATGTTACTTAGTTATCCATCTGATGAAGTAGGAAATGGTATTATGGATAAGGATAAATACTATGAATATAAAATTAATAATAATAATGAAGTTATAAGTGAAGAAGAATATAATAAATACTTTAGTAATTTTATTCATCCTTTTACAGGTATTAATATGGTTAAATTTTATAGAGATTTAATTATTAGTGAAAATGCTACGGTTGACTTTGTATTTTCTAATGATGCTAGAGAGATACTTAAATATACACCTACTGTAATATCATGTGATATACATAGTAGATTTGAAACTAAAGAAAAGTTAAAAGATGCAGATGTATTACTAGGATTAGATGATATTATGACATCTAGTATAGATGGAAGTGGATATAATGAAGAATATGGTCTATTAGGCTCAAATAGAGCAACAGAAGAAAAATTAAAACTATTTCCAAGAACTTCTAGTACTTTAGTTAAAAAAATACATGACAAATTATATGAAATATACGGAGTAGATGTTGAAGTAATGGTATATGGTGATGGAGCTTTTAAAGACCCAGTAGGTGGTATATGGGAATTAGCGGACCCTGTAGTAAGTCCAGCTTATACTAAAGGATTAGAAGGACACCCCAATGAATTAAAACTAAAATATTTATCTGATAATAAATATAGTAATTTACGAGGAGAAGAACTTTATAATGCTATAAAAGAAGAAGTAAGACAAAAAGATAAGAATTTAGTAGGTAAAATTGAAACACAAGGAACTACCCCTAGAAGACTTACAGATTTAATTGGAAGTTTATGTGATTTAACAAGTGGTTCAGGAGATAAAGGAACACCAGTAGTATATATAGAAGGATATTTTGATAATATATCTAATGATTAAAATATATTTAAATTAAATTCCCTAAAATTACTTGTAAAAATCATATACATATGATATCATTAGTATGTAAGGTAAAGAGATTAATACCAAATAATTGTACTTTTGCACTTAAAAAGGTATAAATAACAGTATAAAAATTGCGAATTA
>CAZTUM010000007.1:0-21290 GCA_964616645.1 uncultured Muribaculaceae bacterium
ATCAGACTTATTTCAGTTTTTATTAAAAAAACGGAATTCCAAATAAAAATTAACGTTTTATGAATAATTTTAAAAAACACTCTTGCATAATATATAAATATATGTTAAAATTGTAAAGAACGCGAATAAAGTAGGTAATCCGCTTAAATTTTAATGATTACTGGTAAGATAGGAGATGGCATAATGAATTTGTTAGAAAAAATTACTAGCAAACAAATACGTACTGATTTACCTGAGTTTCAAGTTGGAGATACTGTTGTAGTTGGATGGCTTGTCAAGGAAGGTAAAAGAGAAAGAGTCCAAGAATTTGAAGGCTTAGTTATAGCAAAAAAAGGTGCAGGCGTTTCTGAAACATTTACTGTTAGAAAAACAGCATCAGGTGTTGGAGTTGAAAGAATATTCCCAGTTAATGCACCTAAATCAAAACTTGCGTATATTAAAGTAGTTAAAAAAGGTCGTGTAAGAAGAGCTAAATTATACTTCTTAAGAGACCGTAAGAGTACGTTCAAAATTAAAGAAAGAAATTAAACCTACGGGTTTATTTTTTTTAAATAATAAGATATAATTGTAGTAGAAAGAAGAGATATCATGAAAAGAGTAAAAGAGATTATTCCTTATATTGTTATTTTAATCATAGTTATATTAATAAGAAGCTTTATAGTTACACCAGTACAAGTAGTAGGTAGTTCAATGTATCCAACATTATCTAATTCTGAAATTTTATTTTTAAATAGAATTGATTATAAGTTAAATAAAATTGAAAGATATGATATCGTAGTTTTAGATAACTCTTATAATAGTAATGAACATTTAATTAAAAGAGTAATTGGTCTTCCCAAAGAACATATTGCATACCGAAATGGCAAATTATATATTAATGATATAGAAACAGATGATAAGTTTGCATATATTACTAATAATTTTGATTTAAAAGATTTGGGATATAATAAAATACCAGAAGGATATTACTTTGTAATCGGTGATAATAGAAATGATTCATCTGATAGTAGAGTTATAGGGCTTATATCAGAAAAAGATATTAAAGGAAGCGTAAAACTTAGAATATGGCCTTTAAGTAAGATTGGTTTTGCAAAGTAGTTTAGGTTGTAGTAATTGTCTTTTTTTATAAATATCATAAGATATTATAGAGAGGAGAAATTACTATGGATGATAATGAATATTCACAAAGAGTTAAATGTATTATAGAGCAAGGTAAAAAATGTCAAGAAAAAATTGGTAATATAGGTCCCACAGGCCCAAGAGGTCCTCAAGGTCCTACAAGTATCAGTATAGGCAATACCACTACTAGTGAAGCTGGAACACAAGCAACAGTTACCAACAGTGGGACTGATACTGATGTTATTTTAAACTTTAATATTCCAACAGGACCCACAGGTCCAACGGGGCCCACAGGTCCAACAGGACCATCTGGTACAAGTCAATTAGATACTTATGGACGCAGATATGATACTACCGAGAATGACATAACATTACAAGCGAGCATAGCACAAAACGTACCTTTATCAAGCGTTGGCCCTTCTATGAATATAGAAACTTCCAAAGAAAACGTACTAACCATTACAGAAACAGGTACATACTTAGTAAGTTACTATTTTTCAGGAAGTGCAAGTGCAAATACCAGTTTAAGTATCTCAGTTTCATCTAACTTAGCCCCCATTGGCAGTAGCACTCTTACTAGAGAAGTAACTGCTAATTCTGAGGTTATGTTCTCTGGTAGTTTAATTCATGATTTTACCGCAGGAGATGAAGTAACACTATCTATCGAGGCCACCTCCGCGGTAACAGTAACACCAACATCATCAACAAGTGCTTATCTAAATATTATAAGAATAGCTTAATATATAAAAGCCTTATTTCAAACTTAGAAATTAGGCTTTTAATATTTAAATTACATATACTTCAAAAGACATTAAAAATTAACTAGTAAATATTAATTTTATGATGTATAATAAGTATTAGATAAAGTGTTAAAAAGGAGTAGTGAGTAATATGGGAATTAATTGGTATCCAGGTCATATGGCAAAAGCTAAAAGAGAAATTAGGGAACAAATGGTACTTATAGATATTGTATATGAATTGATTGATGCACGTATTCCATTTTCATCAAAAAATCCTGATTTAGAAGAACTTACTAAAAATAAACCTAAATTACTAATTATGACTAAATCGGATTTATGTGATATGTCAAAAACTAATAAATTTAAGTTATATTATGAAAGACTTGGTTATAAAGTATTTTTAATCAATTCACTAACAGGTGAAAATATTGATAAAATATTAAAACATACAATGGAATTATCTAAAGTAATTAGTGAAAAAAGAGCTAGTAAAGGACTAAAAAAAAGAAAAACAAGAATAGCCATTTTAGGTGTACCTAATGTAGGGAAGTCCACACTTATTAATAAGCTTTCTAAATCAAGAAAAGTACGTACAGGTAATTCACCAGGTGTTACTAGAATAATCGATTGGATAAAAGTCAATGATGATTTAGAAATTTTAGATACCCCTGGGGTCTTAGAACCTAGACTCAAAAATGAAGAAGTAGCCTTAAATTTAGCTTCAATGACCGTTATTAAGGGAGAATTATTAGATAATGAAGCAGTTGGATTATATATAATAAATAAACTTTTAAAAGAATATCCAGAAAGAATAATTAATAGATATAAACTCAAAGATACCACAGATATTGATAATATAATTTTAGATATTGCTAAGAAAATAGGAGCTAGAAAGCACAGTGGAATAGATTATGAGAAAGTATATTTAACAGTCATTAAAGACTTAAGAGAGGGTCGATTTGGACAAGTCACTTTTGATTAAAAAAAGGATACTACAAATAAATGTATATCCTTTTCTACATTATAGCCTCTTGATATATTGATGTATCAAAGTAATGTTCTTCATTATCCATCTGTCTTAACTTTTCCGTAGTAATTAGAAAATATTCATGACTAATAGTATTGATAGAACTATCTTCATATACAGGGTCATCCCAAGTTAAATCTATATGCAGCCAACTGCCATCAATATATACTAAATTCCATATATGAGTATCGTTACTAATCTTATAATTAGGTATACCAAGACGAGTTAAATATATTGCCATAGCATCAGAATAACCAGAACATATTCCATATCCTTGAAACAATACTCCATAAGCAGTATTAGAATCATATGTATCATCATTAATATCTTTCTTCTTAAGTAAATCATATTTTGTATTATTTATTACATAATCATGAAATACTTTTATCTTATCATAAGTAGACATAGTAATATCAATATTATCTTTTATAAACATATCTATTTTATTATTAATAAGATTAATTTTATCATCAGTATAAATTTTCTCATATTTAATAGTTAATCTTAAAATACTATCATATGAAAAAGTAATACTAGAAAAGTTATTATAAGGATGTACAAAACTATTTATATGACTTAAAAAGTCTTCATCATTTGCAATACTAGTAATATCATTAACACATGAGGTATATTCTTTATCACAATATCTTTTTAATAAACTATTACCATTATTTAATAATGTATATATAGAATCTACAATATCTTGCTTATTATTTAACTCTAAATTATCATTTAACTTAACATACTTAAAACTATCTATCTTAGAATAATTATTATTATTTAATTCATTATAAGATGATTTAAATCTATAAATTTGATAATTATAATAAATATCATCTCCATAAAAATTAACAACAGTTACTATAATAATTAATACTAATGATATCATTACTTGCTTCATCAATCATCACCTATCATAAGTATAGCATAAAAAAAGAAGTAAATAAACTATTTAACTTCCATATTATTAACTTTTTTAGTTAAACGAGATTTTTCTCTATTAACTTTATTTTCATGAATTAATCCTTTAACTTTAGCATTGTCTAAGTACTTAATAGTATTTTTTAAGTTAGTATTAGCTTCTTCCTTACTACCTTTTGCAATTGCTTTTTCAGTATTCTTAATAGCATTTTTTACAGTAGACATATAATGACGATTTAATTCAGTTGTCTTTTTAATTTGCTTAACTTTTTTACAAGCATTTTTCATATTAGGCATATTATCATCTCCTTCCAAAATATAACTAATATTAATTTTATCAAAAAATACATAAAAGTGCAAATATTTTTTACATATTTTGTTAAAAATATTAAATAAAGGAGCAAAAAAAATGTTAAATAAGATAGATTTAGATACATCTAGTGTTAGAACAGATTTAGCTATTGAAGTTGTTAAAAAAGATAATGTAAGTGAATATGAAGAAGAAATCTATGATGATATAGTAGTTACTAGGATTAATTTGACTGATAAAGATAAAATAAATACCAATAAAGAAAAAGGTAAATATATTACTATTTCTTTCAACGATGTTACTAATTTTGAAGATAGAAATCGTCTAGGGAAAGTTTTAGTTAAAGAGTTAAATAATATATTTATATCTAAAAATATTAAAGATGATGATACTTGTTTAATTGTAGGTCTAGGGAATGAAAAATCAACTCCCGATGCCCTAGGAGCATTAACGGTCAAAGATATTTTAGTTACTAGACATTTATTTTTATTAAAACAAAATGTTACAGATGGCATAAGAAATGTATGTGCAATTACACCTGGTGTTACAGGAGAAACAGGAATAGAAACTAGTGATTTAATATTAGATATTATAACTAGCGTTAAGCCAAATTTTCTTATTGTTATTGATTCTTTAAAAGCCTCATCAGTAGATAGAGTAAATAAGACTATTCAAATTACCGATACTGGTATTACACCTGGCAGTGGAGTAAATAACCATAGAGTACCAATATTAGAAAGCAAAATAGGTATACCAATAATTGCAATAGGTATACCTACTGTTGTAGATGTATCTACTATTATGACTGATACGATGAATATGTTACTTGAACACATATCATATATTAAAAACAACTTTGCTAAAAACAAACTAGTAGTTAAAGAATTTGGTAATTATAAAAACAAAATTAAAAATAGTAAAAGCTTAACAGATAGTGAAAAAAAAGAATTAATGGGTATTTTAGGTGAAATGGATAATATAAGCAAGCATATGTTATTTGAAGAAGTATTAAATAGATTTAATTATAATTTAATCGTAACACCTAAAGATATAGATTATTTATTAGAAAAATTAAGTGGGATAATATCTAGTGCATTAAATGATGTACTACATAAAAGTATTAATAATTATTAAAAAAATAAAATTAATCAAAAAACACTTGCATTATACATAAATATAATATATAATTAATTTGTTCCTTTTACTTGGACTATCCGTACCTCTTACGATAATCTAGGTATAATGGTGAAATTATAGTTAAGGAGGGATATTATGGCTTTAAAGAAAGAAGTTAAGAAAGCAATTATTGAAGAATATAGACTAGATAGTAAAGATACTGGTTCTCCTGAAGTACAAATTGCTTTACTTACTAAACAAATAGAAGCATTAACTGAGCATCTTAAGAACAATAAACAAGATAAACATTCTAAACGTGGATTACTTATGATGGTTGGTAAAAGAAGAAGTTTATTAAATTATTTGCTTGAAAATGATGTTAAAAGATATAGAGCAATTATTAAGAAACTTGGAATTAGAAAATAAATTATTGGTGGGCACTCTTTTTTGAGTGTCTTTATTTTGATAGGAGGAGTCTAAATATGAAAAAAGTTTTTGAATTAGATTTTAGGGGTAGAAAGTTAGTTGTAGAACATGGAGAAGTTGCTAAGCAAGCACATGGCGCAGTATTAGTTAGATATGGAGATACTGTTATATTAAGTACTGCAGTAGTATCTAAAAATGCTAATATCTTGTCTGATTTTTTCCCACTTATGGTATTATATCAAGAAAAATTATATTCTGTTGGTAAAATACCTGGAGGATTTATAAAAAGAGAAGGAAGACCAACAGAAAATGCTACTTTAGCAGCACGTATGATAGATAGACCTATGAGGCCTCTATTCCCAGAAAATTTTAGAAATGAAGTGCAAATAGTTAACACAGTTTTATCAGTTGATCAAGATAATTCTCCAGAACTTACTGCGATGTTTGCCTCATCACTAGCAACATCTATATCTAAAATCCCATTTAATGGACCAATTGCAGGTGTTAAGGTAGGTAGAATAGATGGTAATTTTATTATTAATCCTACTGTAGAAGAATTAGAAAAATCCGATATTGACTTAACAGTCGCGGGTACTAAAACCGCTATTAACATGGTAGAAGCGGGTGCAAGAGAAGTATCAGAAAAAGACATGTTAGAAGCTTTAATGTTTGGCCATGAAGCTATAAAAGAATTAATTGCTTTTGAAGAGGAAATTATTAGTGAACTAGGAGAAGAAAAAATGAGTTATGATGTCTTAGTAATTACTGATAGTTTAAAAGAAGAAGTATCTAATATATCTAGTGTAGAATTAGATAAAGCTTTAAGAATAAAAGATAAATTACAAAAGTATGCTAAGATAGATGAGATTAAAGAAAACGTAATTAATAAATATGAGATTGAAAATAGTAATTTAAAAGAAGAAGAATTAACTGAGTTAATAACTAAAGTTAAATTAATATTAGAAAAAATTGAGTATGATTTATTTAGAAAGATTGTAGTAAAAGAACATACTAGAGCAGATGGCCGTAAAATGAATGAAATAAGACCACTATCTACTGCAATAGATATATTACCTAGAACACATGGGTCTGCATTATTTACAAGAGGTCAAACACAAAGCTTAGCTACTGTAACACTTGGTGCTTTAGGAGAACATCAAATATTAGATGGTCTAGGAATAGAAGATGCCAAAAGATTTATGCTACATTATAATTTCCCAGCTTTTTCAGTAGGAGAAACTGGTAGATATGGAGCACCTGGTAGAAGAGAAATAGGCCATGGTGCATTAGGAGAAAGAGCATTATCTTACGTAATTCCCGATGAAGAGACTTTCCCATATACCATAAGAGTAGTATCTGAAATATTAGAAAGTAATGGCTCATCATCACAAGCATCTATTTGTTCGGGATGTATGGCTCTTATGACCGCGGGGGTTCCTATATCTGCACCAGTCGCAGGGATTGCTATGGGACTTATCACTGATAATTATGGAAGACCATCTAGGAGATATGGACTTTAAAGTCGCTGGTACAAGAAAAGGTATTACAGCATTACAAATGGATATAAAAATATCAGGAATTAACAAAAAAATATTGAAAGAAGCATTAGCACAAGCAAAAGAAGCACGTATGGAGATAGTAGATGTTATGGAAAAACAAATTAAAACTCCAAGATTAGAAGTATCTAAGTATGCACCTAAAACAATAACATTTATGATTAACCCAGATAAGATTAAAGATGTTATTGGTAAAGGTGGAGAAATGATAACTAAAATTATCCTAGAATGTAGTAATGTTAAGAGTGTAAATGATATTAACGCAGTTAAAGTAGACTTAGAAGATGATGGTAGAGTAATTATTTATCATACTGATAAAGAAATTATTGATAAGACTAAACAACGTATTCAAAATATTGCACGTGAAGTAGAAATAGGTAAAATATATACTTGTCGTGTTGTACAAATAGAAGAATTTGGTGCTTTTGTAGAATTATGGCCTGGATGTGAAGGATTAGTACATATTTCTCAACTTGATACTACACGTGTAGAGAAGACTAGTGATGTTGTAAAAGTAGGGGATGAAATAGTGGCAATTGCAACTGGTTATGATAAAAAAGGTAAATTAAATTTATCTAGGAAAGAAGTATTAAATAAAAGTAATAAAAAAACTGTTTCTTAAATGAACAGCTTTTTTTATTCTACAGTAACAGATTTAGCTAAATTTCTAGGTTTATCAATATCACAACCTCTTAATCTAGCTATATGATAAGATAATGTTTGCATAGGTATAATACAAATCAAACTATCTATTAATTTATTTATACTAGTAACAACTATTTTTTCATCATAAAAATTACTTTCTACATCTAAATCATTATTTGTAATTAATATAACATACGCTCCACGAGATTTCACTTCCTTAATATTGCTAATAGTCTTTTCATAAATATTTTTATCAGTAATCACAGCAATTACAGGAGTACCTTTCTCTATTAAAGATATTGTTCCATGCTTTAATTCTCCCGCAGGATAACTTTCAGAATGAATATAAGATATCTCTTTTAATTTTAAACTACCTTCTAGCGATAGAGCATAATCAATCCCTCTACCTATAAAGAAAATATCTTCTTTATTATAAATCTTACTAGCAATATCTAAATTATCTCTATCTATTTCTTTTCTAAGCAAACTAGGTAACTTAAAATAATCTTTTAAAATATCATCAAAATCATTATCATTTGTTTGACCATTTCTAACAGAAATAGCAAGAGCAATAAAAGATAGCATTAATACTTGTAGAGAATAAGCCTTCGTCGTCGCTACTGCGATTTCACATCCTGCATTTATATATAATACATCATCAGATTCTCTAGCTATTGAAGAACCTGCAACATTAACTATAGCAAGCGTATTACATCCCTTATGTTTTGCTATTCTAAGAGATGCTAAAGTATCCGCGGTTTCTCCAGATTGAGATATTAATATAACTAAAGTATCCTTATCTAAAAATAATTTTTTATAACGATATTCACTTGCCACCTCTACATCAACTGGTATATTAGCATATTCTTCTATTAATACTTTACCTATTAAACCAGCATGATAAGCACTACCACATCCAACTATATCTATCTTCTTATATTTACTTAAATCAGGTATTTTATTTAATAATGTATCTTTATCTTTTAAATACAAATGAATCAAATTATTAGCTAAAGTATCAATTTCATTTATCTCTTTTAACATATAATGCTCATAACCATTCTTTAATGATGTCTCCATATTAAAATCAAAAGTATTTAACTTCTTTGTAATAATCTTACCATCATTATAGAAAGTAATATTATCACAATCTAATACTGCTACATCATAATCATCTAATAAATAATATGAAGAAGTATATTTTAATATCGCAGGTACATCTGAAGCAATATAATTTCCATCTTTAGAATGTGCTACTATCAAAGGACTATCTTTCCTTGTTGCATACAACTTATTATCATCTTTAACTAAGATACCAAGAGCATAACTACCTCTAACAATATTCTTTATCTTAGTAAGTACCTTTATTATATCTTTATCTTTTTGATATAAATAATCAATATAAGCACAAATTATCTCTGTATCAGTATCTGAATTAAAACTATAATTATACTTAATTAATTCTTTCTTTAACTCCTCATAATTTTCAATAATACCATTATGTACTAAAGTAATATTACCAACTTGATGAGGATGAGAATTATTAATTGTAACTTCTCCATGTGTAGCCCATCTAGTATGTCCTATACCTAAATTACTATGTATATTTTTGTCTAATATTTTTTCTAAGTTAATTATCTTACCAACGCTTTTATATATAACAATATCATTATTTATATTTAAAGCAATACCAGCAGAATCATATCCTCGGTATTCTAAATTCTTAAGACCATTGACAATAACAGACACTGCATCTTTTTTACCAACATATCCAACAATTCCACACATATATATTTACTCCTTAAAAATGTATTTGTACTAATATATTTTTTGTAAATAAATGATTTTATTCTTTGTAATATATTTAAGGATGTACATCTCCCATAGTAGACCCGCCGAAAAATCGATACTACTATTCCTCGTCAGCATATAGCTCAGGCGCTCATTAAGGTAAATACTCCTTTCTTACTCTTAACTAATATTATTATATTAAAAAAATATATTTATGCCAATAGTTATCTGTTAAATTGACGCATATTATTTATAAATTATGACAAAATTAACTAGTCTTAATTAAATATTTATAACATAATATGTACTGAAAGGGATGATTGTTTATGAAAAAAATAGTACCATTTAAAAAAGACTTAACTCTAAATAATATAGCTTATGAAATAGATAGCATATCACTAGAACATGAAATACTTACAAAAGAAGAAGATTCTATCAGTGGTAATTTTTATATTACAGGTAGTTATAAAGTAACCTCAGCTTCTTTAATTAAAGAAGATTTTAACTTTACATTACCATTTGATATAGCACTTGATTGCAGATATGATACTTTAAACATGGCTATAGATATAGAGGATTTTTATTATGAATTAATAGACCATAAGATACTTAAAGTAAATATTGATTTATACTTAGAAGGAGAATTACATGAAGAAAGATGTATTGACTATGAAGAGGAGAGTGTTAATATGAATAATATTAATATAAATAATAATGATAATATAAATAATGATGTAATTATAGAAAAAGAAGATATAAAAGAAGAAATACTAGATAATAAAGATGATATACTACGTGATGAAGATAATGATAATATAGATTTATTTGATAAGATGGATAAAGAAGATAATTTCTCTACTTATCATGTATATATAGTTAAAGAAGAAGATACAATAGATAGTATTTTACTTAAATATAATATTAATCGTGAAGAATTAGATAGTTATAACAGTAATATTACTGATATACAAATTGGAGATAAATTAATTATACCTTGTCATAAAGATGAGTAGTATTAGAACCTATTTATATGAATATAATCTCCATAATAAAAAAGTAACACTTATTAAAAATGCCACGATTGTAGATACAGATAATGGTAAATTAGTTTTTAAACCCAATAATGGTAATTTAATTAATAATACATATAAATATTTACTAACAAGAGGATTTGAATATATTCCAAATTTAATAACTAATAAAGATGGATATGATATATATAGATATATAAATGATAACTATGAACCAATTCCTCAAAAAATGTTGGATTTAATATATATAGTTAGTCTTCTACATATGAAGACTACTTATTATAAAGAAGTAGATATAGATGATTATAAAAAAATATATGAAGATGTTAATGATAAAATTATAGATATTTATAACTATTATAATAATATTATGGATAATATAGAAAATAAGATATATTATAGCCCAAGTGAATATTTAATAGCAAGAAATATAACATTAGTATATGAATCATTAAAATATGCCAAAGAAAATATAGATAAATGGTATGACTTAATAAAAGATAAAGATAAGCAAAGAGTCGTTATGATACATAATAATTTAGATATAAGTCATTACTTTAAAGATGATAGACCATATCTTATTAGTTGGGAACATAGTAAAATAGATATGCCTATATATGATTTACTTAAACTATATCAAAATCATTATTTAGATGTACCATTTAATGAAATATTTATGGAATATGAAAAAAGATATCCATTACTTCAAGAAGAAAGACTACTTTTATTTACTCTTATGTCTATTCCTTTTAAAATAGTAAATAAAGAAGACATTTACTCTTTATGTATAGAAATAAGAAAAGTATTTGATTATATATACGTAACTTCTAAATTAAAATCCGAATACAGCATAACACCAAGCACACATTAGTCCAATATATTCCATAAGAAGAATAAAAGCATTTAACTTAATAGTAAAAAAACATAATAAAATTGCTTGATATAATACTATAATAGATAAAATTAACGCTATTAAAAAACAAAATAATCTAAAACCTACACACGCCTTTAAGAAATTAAATATATTAAATAGCATGATAATCACCTAGTATAATGTATGTATCATTTAATAAATTGGTACCATCTTTACAATCAAAATTATACGTGCTATAATAGTTACTCATAAAGGAGTAATTATTATGAATCAAGATAATGACAAAACAAAATACTACATAATGATAGGCTCTAAAATAATAACTAAAGAATTATTTAGACCTATACTTAGGCCATTAGACAATTATTCAACAAAACCATCAGGAGGTTTTTGGGCTTGTGAGTATAAAGATTTATTTAGAATAAGTGATTGGTTTTCATTATTACTTAGTGACCCAGATATTAGAAAGTATAAAAATATTAAATATGCTACATTATTCTCATTAAAACAAACTGCAAAGATACTAAATATTAATACTAAAGAACAAGTAGAATACTTACAAGCAAAATATCCATCACAACATCATCAAATGTTTTCATATAAAAATATTAATGAAATACCTATAGACTATGAAAAACTATCTACATTATATGATGGTTTATATGTAGATATATATAAATTATCTTCATATAAAGCTACTGAAACATTTAAAAATTGGGATATTAATAGTTTAGTATTATTTAATTTAGATTGTATAGATAAATATCAAAGTATGAATATAAATGATAATAATAATTTATATTATTTAAGTAGAATAGATGGTATAAAAAAAGAAGTATTACCCTTATCAAATGATTATATAAAACTATATACACAAATATCTAAATATATAGATAATAATTTAATTAAACAATATAATCAATATACTTATAGTGAATTTTTAGATAATATTACTAAAACAATAAGTAAATTATGTAAAAAATTATGTTTTAAAGGGGATAATAATTTATATAATATATTAAGTTATTTAAGAGAAGAAGGAATAGAAATAGATGCTAAAAACTTAATTATAAATATCTCTCTAAATTATATAGCAACTTATTTTAATAAAAATAAAGATAATATATATAAACTTAAACCAAGTAATAATAAAATATTAAAAAAATATGTAATAGACTAAGACTCTATATACATACTTTTTTTATAATTAACTATAATATTTTTATCATTCTCTAATTTATATATTATATCATTATTATTAGTATTAAATACATAATTAACATTACAATCATAAATCTTACTATCAATAGTTAATTGCTTAAGTAAATTATCAATATAACTAATATAATCATAACTAAAAGTAATAGACATTCTAACACCATAAACTAACTCTACTAAGTTATCCATACAGATTAAAGAAGTTACACTCTTAGTATAAGCTCTAATTAAACCACCTACACCTAATTTAACCCCACCAAAATATCTCACTACAACACATAAAACATTATTTAAATTATTCTTTATTAACACTTCTTTAATAGGACTACCTGCAGTATTAGAAGGCTCTTTATCATCACTAAACTTAATATAATTAGAAATAACATAAGCATAACAACAATGACTAGCATTAGGGTGCATTTTTTTAATATTATTAATAATTGTATTAGCTTGATTAACATTATCTACTTTATATAAATAAGAAATAAATTTAGAATTTTTAACTATATAAGTATTAGTAGAAGTATTCTTAATAGTATACATAAAATCACCATACATAAATTATATCACTATTTAATAAATTATGATATAATATTTAAAGGAAATGAGTGATAATATGGAATATAATTATAAAGAAGATACATTATTACATAGTATTGGTTTTAATTTAATTAGATTAGAAAGTATACTAACAAATGGTATATTATCTAAAAGAAAAATGGAAGAATTAGGAATTAATTATTGTACTAATTATACAGGATATAACCTAGATGATACAATATCTTGTATGTTATTTGCCTATATTAATCCAACAGTAGAGAATAACGCTTATAATAAATATGCTATAAATGGTATAACACTAATCGTAGAAGATGTAGATTATATATATGATTTAGGAGAAAGATATATTAATAGAGTAGATGAAGTACTTGTAAAAGATTATATACCTACTAATAATATTAAAGGTATAATAATACCTTCTGAATATAGAGATAAATATATATATGATTTAAATTATTTAACATTAGATAGTACTAGTTATATTAATATTAAATCATCAGTAGATATGTTAAATAAATATTTAAATAACAATAAATATTATTTAGATATGGATATTGTAAATGAGTATTTATATGAATTAGCTATAACTAATAATGCTATTTATAAATTAAAAGAACAAAAAAATTATAAAGAGAATGAAGATTATCAAGATTTAGTTAGTAATTTTCATGAAACAGTATATGATTTAGATGAGTATTTAAGGTTTGAAATAGCTAAATACTATACTAAAAAATATAAAAAAATAGATATAACCTTATTAGATATAGTAAATAGTATTTGTGAAGATAAAAATATACCAATATATGACTTACCATATAAGAAAGGTAAATCTAAAAATGATAGAAGATAAACTAAAATTAGTACCTCATACACCAGGATGTTATCTTATGAAAAATAAAGAAGGCCATATAATATATGTAGGAAAATCCAAAAATCTAAAAAATAGATTAACTTCTTATTTTAATAAAAAACATACTGGTAAAACAAAAATGTTAGTAAGTGAAATAAATGATTTTGAATATATTCTAACTAATACGGAAGTAGAAAGTTTATTATTAGAAATAAATTTAATAAAAAAATATAATCCTAAATATAATATATTACTTAGAGATGATAAAACATACCCGTACATAGAACTTACTAATGATGAAGTACCATTACTAAGAGTTATAAGAAATAAAGATATAAAGAAAACAAGAAAAAGTCATATCTTTGGCCCATATCCTAATGTATCTGCCTCTCGTAATGTAGTATATGTAATAAATAGATTATATCCTTTGAGAAAATGCAAGAATATGCCTAAAAAAGAATGCTTATATTATCATATTGGAGAATGTCTTGGATATTGTACTAAAAAAATAGATAAAGATATCATTAACAATATGAAAGGAGAAATTATATCTTTTTTAAATGGTAAAGACCAAATAGTAACTGATAAAATTAAACAAAAAATGCAAGAATATAGTGATAAATTAGAATTTGAAAAAGCTCTTGTATATAAAAATATGTTAGAACAAATAAATATTGTATTAGAACGTCAAAAAGTAGAATTAAAAGATAATTTAAATAGAGATGTTATAGGATATTATTATGATAAATCTTATATATCCATTACTATTTTATTTATAAGAGGAGGAAAACTACTTGATAAAACTACTAAAATATTTCCAGTCGCGGTATCTAAAGAAGAATCTATTAATAGTTATATACTCATGTTTTATGAAAAATGTATTGTAAAACCTCATGAAATAATATCTCCAGATATATTAGATATAAAATTATTAAAAGAAGTATATCCATTAAATTTTATAACTCCATCTAAAGGATTAAAACATGATTTACTTTCTCTTGCTAATGATAATGCTAAAAATGCTTATAATGAAAAAATGAATCTAATAAAGAAAAATGATGAAGAAAGAAATAAAGCATTACAAGAATTAAAAACATATCTTAATATTAATTCAGTAGATAGAATAGAAATATTTGATAATTCTCATTTATTTGGTACATATAGTGTATCAGGTATGGTAGTGTTTAAAGATGGTCTACCCCTAAAAAGCGAATATCGTAAATTCAAAATCACAAATGGTAGTAAAGATGATTATAGTGCTATGAAAGAAGTAATATATAGAAGATATTTTAGATTATTAAAAGAAAAAAATACTATGCCTGATTTAATTATAGTAGATGGAGGTATAGGACAGATTAACGTAGCAAGAGAAGTAATAAATGAATTAAATTTAAATATCCCTGTATGTGGACTTGCTAAAGATGAAAAACATAATACATCTACCTTACTAGGAGGAAATAAAATAGAATGTATTAATATAGATAAGAGTAGTCCATTATTTCATCTTTTACAAAGAATGCAAGATGAAGTACATAACTTTACTATTTCTTATCATAGAAATATCCGTAGTAAAGGAGCTTTATCTAGCATATTAGACAATGTAGAAGGAATAGGAGAAAAAAGAAAACACACTCTTCTTAAAAAATATAAAACTATCAATAAAATGAAAGATGCCTCGCTTAATTCTTTAGAAAGTATATTACCTAAAGACGTAGCATCAAACTTATATAATTTTTTAAAAGAATATAATTAAACTTTTTATTTTATTAAGCATATAATTTAATGGGTGAAGTTATGAATAATAAATTAGAAGAATTTAAACAATTTGTTAAAAAGAATCCCTATTTAATAACATATGTAAAAAATAAAGAAATGACTTGGCAATCTTTTTACGAAATATATTCTTTATATGGAGAAGATAATGATGTATGGAATAAATATGTTTTATCATCATCTCCGTCTACTAAAGAAACTAATACTAAAGGGTTAAATGATTTAATAAATATAGCTAAAAATATAGATGTAGACAAAGTACAAAATGGTATTACCTCATTACAAAAAGCTATTAGTCTATTTGGAGACTTATTAATTCAAAAAGATACCAGTACTAAAAATACTTACACTCCAAGACCTCTTTATAAATCTTTCGAGGACTAATGAGCCTAGAATTACAATATAAAATAAAAAGTAATCCTAAATATTTAGAATATTTAAGAGAACATAGTATTTGGTATAAATATTTAAATAGAAGTCAATATAGCTTTAAAGACTTTGTATCTTCTGTTAATGCTTATTATGGATTAAGACCAAGTGATAAAATAGCTAAGATGATAAATAATATTAATATGTTGCAAACCTTCCTAGATGTGTTAAAATAGATTTAGGAGGGCTTTTATATGCATGATATTATTATTAAAACATATGAACTTATTGATGAATTAGATAAAAGCGAAATAGTAAAAAACATTAAAGAAAGTAAAGAAAAATTACTAAAAGATAGATGCTTTTTAAGAAAAATAGCTAGTATACAAGAGAATATGACAGATAAAGGTAAAAAAGAATTATATAATAATAAAGATTATAAAATATATATGGATAATTATTACTATTTACAATTAATTATATTAAAAATAAATAAACAAATAAAAGATATAACAAATAATAAGGAGCATAATAAATGAGAGTTATAAGTGGTTATTTAAAAGGAAGAGTTATTAAAGGATATAATATTGAAGGTACAAGACCTACAATGGATAGAGTTAAAGAAAGTGTATTTAGTATGATAAATAATAATATACAAGATAGTATAATATTAGACTTATTCTGTGGTTCTGGTTCTTTAGGAATAGAAGCAATATCAAATAATGCCAAATACATCTATTTTGTAGATAATAACAAAATAATACTAAATATATTAAAAGATAATCTAATTAATTTAAATATCTTAGATAAAGCTAAAATTATTAATAAAGACTATTTATTATCTTTAAAATATTTTAAAGATAATAATATTAAATTTGATATTATATTTTTAGACCCACCATATAAGAATATGAATATAGAAAATATTTTAAAATATATAGATGAATATAAATTACTTAATTTAAATGGTATTGTAGTATGTGAATATAGCTATGATAAATTAGAAAAAAAATATGGTAATTTATCATTAATTAAAAATAAAAAATATGGTAGTACATATATAAATATATATGAAAAAATGTAAAATAAAGGTAATCTGTTAATTTACATTTTTATAAAAATACTATATAATTGTCTTACGAGGTAGATTTATGAAAAGAAGTGAAGTAGATAGAAGCAAGTTATCTCCTATGATGAGCCATTATTTAGAATTAAAAGATAAGTATGAAGATACTATCATCTTTTACAGATTAGGAGACTTTTATGAAATGTTTTTTGATGATGCAGTATTAGTATCTCACGAATTAGAACTTACTCTAACAGGAAGAAGTGCAGGGTTAGATGAAAGAGCTCCTATGTGTGGAGTACCATATCATGCTAAAGATGTATATATAGAAAGATTATTAAAAAAAGGTTATAAAGTAGCTATATGTGAACAACTTGAGGATGCTAAAAATACTAAAGGTGTAGTAAAAAGAGATGTTGTAGAAATAGTTAGTACAGGTACTGTATTAATTGGTAATAATGATAAAGAAAATAATTATATAGGTAGCATATGGGATAATTCATATATGTATATCTTTACTTATGCTGATATTACTACTGGAGAAGTATATACCACTTTAATAGAAAAAGATGATAATAAACTAATTAGTGAAATACTTTCAAATGGATTAAGTGAAGTCATAGTATGTTCTAAAATAGATAAAAAATTAATTGATATAATTAAAAATCAATATAAAATATATATTAGTATTAGTGATAATTTATTAGATAATGATGTATATAGTAATATATATAATAATATACAAGATAGTAGATGTATTATTGGTATAAAACATTTACTTTACTACTTAGTTAATAATTCTAAAAGAGATCTATCTCATCTACAAAAAGTTATTTATAAAAAAAGTGATGAATATTTAAAAATGGATATTCATACTATTAGAAATTTAGAACTAGTAGAAAGCCTTAGATTAAAAGAAAGAAACTATTCATTACTCTGGCTTCTTGATAATACTAAAACCGCGATGGGGAGTAGGAAATTAAAGCAATTTATTGAAAATCCCTTATTAGATATAGATGCTTTAAATAAAAGATATGATACTATAGATAAATTACTTAATGAATTTATAATATGTGATGAATTAAGAGAATATCTATATCAAGTATATGATTTAGAAAGATTAAGTGGACGTATTGCTCTTGGCAATTGTAATGGTAGAGACTTACTCCAACTTAAAAATTCTCTTAAAGTATTACCTAACATATCTTCTATATTAAATAAAATTGGTTTTTATAATAACTTAGATGTAATTGATGAATTATATACTTTACTTGATAAATCTATTTATGAAAATCCACCTATAACTTTAAAAGAAGGCTCTTTAATTAAAGATGGTTATAGTAGTGAACTTGATGAATTAAAAGACTTAAGAAATGGTGGTAAAGATTTTATTAGTAAATTTGAATTATCAGAAAGAGAAAGAACAGGTATTAAGAATTTAAAAGTAGGCTTTAATAAAGTATTTGGCTATTACATAGAAGTTAGTAAAAGTAATATACCTTTAATTAAAGAAGAATATGGCTATATTAGAAAACAAACTCTTACTACAGGAGAAAGATATATAACAAATATTCTTAAAGAAAAAGAAGATATAGTTCTAGGTGCAGAAGAAAAAATTATTAATTTAGAATACTATCTATTTGATGAAATAAGGAAAATATGCTTAAGTTATGTTAATAGATTACAAGAAGTATCTAAAATAATTAGTGAAATAGATGTATTACAGTCTTTTGCTAAAGTTAGTGAAAAAAACGGTTATGTAAGACCTAAATTATGTAAAGACCATACAGTTAAAATAATTGAAGGAAGACATCCTGTTGTAGAAAAAGTAACAAAAGATTTATACGTTTCTAATGATATAATTATGGATAATAATACTAATATACTATTAATTACTGGTCCCAATATGGCGGGTAAATCTACTTATATGAGACAATTTGGAATAATCGTAATTATGGCTCAAATAGGTTGCTTTGTGCCTGCAAAAGAAGCTATTTTACCAATATTTGATAAGATATTTACAAGAATTGGTGCTAGTGATGATTTAGTAAGTGGAGAATCTACTTTTATGGTAGAAATGTTAGAATCATCAAATGCTATTTCAAATGCTACATCTAATAGTTTAATATTATTTGATGAATTAGGACGTGGAACAGCAACATTTGATGGAATGAGTCTTGCTCAAGCAATACTAGAATATATCCATGATGAAATAGGCTGTAAGACACTTTTCTCAACACATTACCATGAACTTACAGACCTATCTAATAATCTAAAAAAATTAGTTAATAAACATGTAAGTGCAAGTGAAGAAGATGGAAATATTACATTTTTACACAAAGTATTGGATGGCTCAGTTGATAAAAGTTATGGTATTAATGTAGCTAAGTTAGCTAATTTACCTAAAAAAGTAATCAATAGAGCTAATGAAATATTAAAAATATATGAAGCTAAAGAAAACAAAAAAGATGTATTTATCCAAACATCATTACCACTTGATTATGAAAAAACTCCTAGCTATGTAGAAGAAGAAATTAAAAAAATTAATATTTTAGAAACTAGTCCAATCGAGGCATTGAATATCTTATATAACTTAAAAAATAAAATTAAATAAACTAATTAAGTGTATTAATTGTGACTAATCAAAAAGGCTTAAGTCATCCTTTTTGCTAATTTAATATAATATTTAAAGAAATAAATGAAATGATATGGAACTAGTTAGACCAAATATAAATTATAAAGATAAATATTTAGAATATATAAACGAAGTTATGATAAATAATGAAATGAAAATGTTAGAAGATTCTGGATTAAAAGAAAATGAATCATTTGATGAGATGCTTATAAGAACTGAAAAAATATGACACAAAGAAAATCTTATTGGAATGATGAAACCAACATCAGTTTTTTGGATGATTGAAGATGATAAAATAGTAGGCAGTATGAACTTGTGTGAATAATTAAATGAATTTACATATTATACTATAGGTAATGTTGGTTATTATATAAGACCTAGTAGAAGAAATAACGGTTATGCTACAGAAGCTTTATCACTTGCTAAACATTATTATAAAAGTATTGGTCAAAATAGAATTTTACTTATATGTTCTGCTAATAATAAGATTTCTGAAAAGGTTATTATAAATAATGGAGGGAAATTAGAATTAGAAATTAAAGCATATGATGGTGTAAATAATTTAAAAAGGTATTGAATTGAACTATAGATTATTAGAATAAAATATTAAAAAAGTGATTGATGTATATGATAAAAAATAGTTGTAATTGGCGGTCAAAAAAATGTAAGTTAAACTATTTATGGAAAGTAGAATAATGCGATAAGACTACATATTTTCTGTTACTAGTACAGAAGATTATAAGTAATTTGAAGATAAAGAATTAGAAAAAATTAGGGATAGGAATAGATGTATATAAGTAAGATAGATGAAACTTATAAAAATGAACCTAATATATTAAAATTTATAGATTATTATCGTGATTTTATAAATACAATATTAGATAGAACTATTTATAATTTTTATATTATCTAGTTTTCATTAACTATAGTTTTTTTGTTAATATGTTTCTTAAAAATATAAAATTATATAGACTATGATAGCTACACTTTATAAATATAAATGAATTAATTATTGTACAAAAATATAGAAAAAATACATTTATCACTTTTGTAATTATTTGGTATATTTTTCTTTCTCTTTCATTTAGCATAATAAAAACCTCCTCATCTAAATGACGAGAAGATATTTTACTCTAAAATAGAGACATTTTCACTAATTATTTGTTTTTCAAATAGAGACATTTTTAAAAATTTTCGCGTTAAAAATTTTGTAACTATTCAGACTAATGTAGCCAAAAACAAGAGTAATTTATAAGTAATTG
>CAZTUM010000008.1:0-20005 GCA_964616645.1 uncultured Muribaculaceae bacterium
CATAGTGTTCTGCTGGTAATCCAAAAGCATCCCATCCCATAGGATGTAATACATTATATCCTTGCATTCTCTTCATTCTAGCTATAATATCAGTAGCAGTATATCCTTCTGGATGCCCTGCATGAAGCCCTACTCCAGATGGATAAGGAAACATATCTAAAACATAATATTTTGGCTTACTAAAATCCCATATATCTGTTTTAAATGTTTCATGTTCATTCCAATATTTAATCCATTTCTTTTCTGTTTTTTTATAGTTATACATTTTTATCTCCTCTTTTCTTGTAATAACGACCTAATAACCCATAAATAATAATTATAAGTAATATTAATAGAACAAACCCAATCAATATTTGAAATATAAATCCTTTTACTAAATAACATACTATTATATATATACTACTCATAATTAGTGCATTTAAAAATATACATTGTTTTTTTAAAATATTATAATCTATTTCTTTAATATCTATTTGATATAATTTTATTAAGTATTCTACCTCAGGTCTTAATACCTTTTTCTTACTTTTAGTTTTTCTTTCTCTAAATAGTATATAATTTAATATATATAGTATTATAAATACTATAACAAATTCTAATAATATATTCATATTTACCTCCTAAAGAAAAAACGCTTCCTAATAAGGAGCGTATATACGCGGTACCATCCTACCTTGTTTCTTACTTATCATTAACGGGATATTCCGAATCACTTCTAACTCATTAGACAAGTTCATAACATTTATTAATTAGTTTCCATCTACCACTAACTCTCTATATAATAAATTATTATTACTACTCCTAATAATAGTGCTTTTTCATTTACAAATTTATTATATTATATTTCACTAATATATTCAAGTAATTTTATAAATATTTTTATAAATTTAGAATCTAAACCTTGTTTTTTTAATTTTCTTATTTCTATTCTTTTCTTTTTTATTGTTAATTGACTAAATAATATATTATCTATTTTTTCTTTTAATTTTGTTTCTATTTCAAGGTCCATTAGTATACTAGATATTTCTTCATTAATTAATCTTGTTGCATCTATTTCTATATCATTCCCCTTACAATTTATAGTTAATTGATTAGTTGTTTTAATATGATTTATCATTATTATAAAATCAGTATTTTCTTTATATGAAGTAATATTATCAATCTTTTTATCATTTTCATATATTATAATTTGGTCAGGCTCTTTAATATTTCTAAATCTAATTTTATAATTACGATATTCTGGAATAATATTAGTTTTGCCTTCTACTGGTCTTATTATTACAGTATAGTTATTAGCTAAATAGTTATATTCAATACTAGTATTTATAAAATAACCTTCTTTAAATAAATTTGTTTGTCCATCATCTTCATATAAATTATAGTTTTTAGATGCTCCTGGAAATATATGTAGTTCTATATCAGTAGGTAATGAAACTCCCTCATTTAAAGACATTGGAATAATACTACCGCTTTTACAAAAAACTGGATAATCTTCATCTTTATAGAAACTAACATAATATTTATTACCTGGAAACTTCTTACCCGTTTTAAAATCATACCATATACCCTCTGGAATAAATAATTTTTGAACTACCCTATTCATAATAGGATCCTTCTTCTTAGTTATTGGTACTACTAACATATTTTTACCAAAATAATACTCATTTTTATATACTGGTTCATCTATAATTTTTGGATATCTATAATATAATGGCATTACTAATGGAATACCATTTTGATAATAATTATAACTCTCACTATATATATAAGGTATTAATCTATTTCTCATATTTAAATATTCATTAATTATCTTTTGAGTTCCCATATCATATTTCCATGGTTCCCTTTTATAATATTTACCTTTATCACTAGATAATATAAGTATTGGACTAAAAGTGGCAAATTCTATATATCTTATATATAACTCTGCATCCTCTATCCCATTACAATATCCTCCTATTGCATGAGATATATATGACATCCCTATATTTGAAGAAGATAAGTTATAATATGGAAGATAATTTAAAGTATCCCAACTAACCTTAGTTTTACCAGAAAAGTATATTGGATATCTATGAGAAGCTATTTTAGCATTACGACTTAAAATTATACTTCTTTTAGCCTCAGTATTATTAATTGTATAATGATAATGATTTAAAAGCCATAAATCTGTTAAATTCTTATTATCAAGATAATCTATATAAAAAATATCAACACCTTGATTAATTAAATCTTTTATATATAATTTAAAATACATACCTAGAGTAGTTGTATTTAAGGGTAATAATTTAATATCTTTATCTTTTGTTAAATTAAGAGACTTTTTAATTACTTGATATTTTGAATTATTTATCCCTATAGGCTTATCTGGATTAACAGTTAAACCCAAATGTATATTTTGATTCAACAATTCTTTATTTAGCTTACTTAAATTAGAAATAAGATGATTATTTAAAGTATATGCACTATCCTGCCATGAAGAACCTAACAAAAAAACCGATAATGGTAAATCTAATTCTTTAAAATTATTAACTATAGATAATATATCTTCTTCATTATATTCTTCATTTTTATACCACCAATTACCTAACGCATATCTTGGAGGTATAGATGGTTTACCTGTTAATATAAAATAATCTTTTAAACATGCTCCAAAATCTTTATCATACATAAATATATATATATCAATATTATCACTATTTCTTTTTACAAAATTATCATTTTCAATAACAAGAGAATTACTATCATCAATACTAGCAAAACCATCTAAAGAAAATAATCCTTTATCTAATATATTTGTATTATTATCTAAGCTAGTACTAACCGAAGATAATCTTTTTACTTCTTTATTACCATAATACCAAAAACGTTCTGTATTATTTAATTTAATATTTAATGTATTACCTGGTGTTAATTTACTCCCTATAAAAGACTTATTTTCTAAATAATTTAATGTGAATTTTTTTGTTTTTATTTGAATAAGGCCTTTATTTTTAGTTACTGTAAAATCAGGCTTAGGAAATCTTCTTGATACTACTAATTGTGTTGCTCTATCCTCAAAAGTACCATTCTTACTATATTCAAGCCGTACTAATCTTTCCGATAATATAGATATACGATAATTACTTCCAAATATTATACAATCATTTCTTGCTTGTAAATTATCTTTATCTTCAATAAAATAAGTTGATAAACTAGCCATAATATCACCCTTTACTCTATATAAATTATATCATGGATATTAATTAGGTGCAATATAATATTTTTACTTAACATTTAAAAAACACTTCATGTTTTTTTGAAGTGCCTATAATTATTTATCTTCTTTTTTAGTAGATGTTTTCTTTGTTGTAGAAGTTTTTGCTGCAGAAGATGCTTTCTTAACAGTTTCTTTCTTTACTGCTACTTTTTTCTCTTCTTTCTTAGGAACATAACTTTTACCATCTAGTGCATCTTTTGCAATAACAACTAAATCACTGAATGCTTCTTTATTATCAATAGCAAGTTCTGATAACATTTTCCTATTAATAGTAATTCCAGCTTTATTTAATCCATTTATAAATTTTGAATAGCTAATTTCATTTTCACGACAAGCTGCATTAATTCTTGTAATCCATAATTTTCTAAAATTCCTTTTATTTTGTCTTCTGTCACGAAAAGCATATGCTCCTGAATGCATTACTTGTTCATGAGCTGTTTTATATAATCTATGTTTACTTCCAAAGTAACCCTTAGCTTCTTTTAATACTTTTTTTCTTCTTTGACGGGCTACAGTTCCACCTTTAACTCTTGGCATAATTTCACTCTCCTTACTAATTATATAATACTTTTAATTCTCTTTAAATCAGAATTACTTAAAGTATTACCTGTTCTTTTCTTTCTATTTCTACTTGTTGGATGCTTACCAGTATTATGGTTAGCCCCTGGATGACCTGTTGTAATTGAGCCACTTTGTCTTATGTTTAAAACTTTCTTTGTTCCTTTATGTGTTTTTAATTTGTTCTTTGCCATTATATAACCTCTCTTTCTACTTCTTCGGTATTAATCCGATTATCATACTTTTACCTTCTAATTTAGGACTATATTCAATATCTGATATATCACTTAATGCATTAGCAAATCTATCTAATACTTCTTTCCCAAGCTCTGGATGAGCAAGTTGTCTTCCCTTAAAACGAATGCTACCTTTTATTTTAGCACCTTTTTCTAAATATTTATGTGCATTTCTTACTCTTGTATCAAAATCATGTGTATCAATTGATACAGATAGTTGATATTCTTTTGTTTTAACATTAGCTTCTCTTTGTTTCTTTTGTTGTTCTTTAACTTTCTTTTTCTTTTCATACTTAAATTTATTATAGTCCATAATCTTACATACTGGTGGATTAGTACTATCATTCATAAGTACTAAATCAAACCCAGCATATCCTGCTAAAGTAAGAGCATCTTGTTTGCTTTTTAATCCTAGTTGTTCTCCGTTTGGACCAATTACTAACATTTCTTTGTATCGTATTTGGTCGTTAACCATATTTTCGTTAGATTTTGCGATAATTAACACCTCCAAAAAAAATGAATACTTTAAAACGAAGTACCCATCTATCCCTAAAACCTAAAAAATCTGTAGTTGGCATTTTACCTAAAGCACTTGCAATCAGGTGAGATAAATATCTACTTTCCGTTTCATGTCTATGATTATATACTAATTATATTGATTTGTCAATGAAAAATAATAAAAAAACTATAATTTAATTTAATTCTAATTTACTTACTATATATTTAGAATTAATTAATTTATTTATATTTTTTATATCTTTATTATTAATTGATGTAAAATATATAGTTATATTTAATATACTTCCATCTTCTATATATTTAGGTATTAATGTACTTAAATCTAATATTTTTGTATTTATATATTCTTTAAAATAATCTATAACTATTGGATAATGAGTACATCCTAAAATAAATAAATCTAGTTTTTTATTTTCAAATGGCTTTAATAACTCTTTTATACTTGCTTTTATTTTAGTATTTTGATTTTCCTCAATTAACGTAGCTAATAAAGAAGAAGAATTAGTTATTAAGTTAATATTATTAATTTTCTTTGTATTTAAAGTATTTATCATAATATTAGTACCAACTATTCCTATATTTTTATAATTATTTTGATTTATATAAGATAACATTGGATTTATTATATCTATTATATTTAAATGAGAATACTTTTCTCTTAAATAAGAAGATAAATTAATAGATAATGTACCACATGCTAATATAATTGTTTTACATCTTTTAGTTATTAAAAATTCAATTATTTTATCTGTATACATTATTAATTCTTTTATAGTCTTATTACCATATGGAAAATTCTTTGTATCTCCTACATAAATATAATCATGATATTTATGATTATCTATTAAACTTTTTAAAACAGTTAACCCCCCAGTACCTGAATCAATTATACCTATTCTCATTAATTATCACCTATATTATTCTATTATACTAATTACTTTTTTATTATCAACTTTTATTAATTTAGCTTTAACTATTTGATTACTAGGATTTAACATATCTATAACAATAGGAATATAATTAGTAGTATACCCATAACTTTTATTATTTTTATTTTGTTCTATTACTACCTCATAAATATTATTTAAATTTTCTTCATAAAAATTATTTTCCAGTTTATCAGATAACAACAATACCTTTCTTACTCTTTCCTTTTTTATTTTGTTATCTATTTGATTAGGCATAATACTCGCAGGAGTATTTTTTCTACTAGAATATGGAAAAGTATGTATTTTAGTAAATTTAATTTTTTGTAACGTAGATAATGTCTCTTCAAAATATGCATCTGTTTCATTTGGAAACCCTACAATTAAATCTGTTGTTATTGATATATTAGGAATTTCTTTTCTTATTAAATTTATTCTATTTATAAAATATTCTACATCGTATTTACGATTCATTAATTTTAATATTTCATCACTTCCAGATTGTATTGGAATATGTAAATGTCTTGCAATAATATTATTATTTTTTATTAATTCTATAATACCATCAGTTATTTCATTTATCTCAATAGAAGATATCCTTATTCTATATAGATTAGGTATTTTTACTATATCTTTTAATAAACTTTCTAAATTATAATTAGTATTTTTTCCATATTTACCAGTATGAATACCAGTTAAAACTATTTCTTTATAACCATTATTTACTAACGTAGTTATTTCATTTAATACTTTTTCTTTAGATTTACTTCTAATACTTCCTCTTGCATATGGAATAATACAATAAGAACAATAAGCATCACATCCATCTTCTATTTTAACAAAAGCTCTAGTATGACTATTAAATTTAGTTATAGTCATATCCTCAAATGGAATATCTTCTAAGTTATATATCCTTTTTATCTTTTTCTTATTATTAAAATATTCAGAGATTAATTCAACTATCTTACTTTTATCTTTATTCCCAATTATGATATCTGCATTTTCTATATCTTCCTTTATTTGACTATGACACCCCATTACTACTACTAAAGAAGCTTTATTTTGCTTCCTTGCCCTATTAATCATTTTTTCTGATTTATTAGAAGAAGTATTAGTAACAGTACAAGTATTTATTATATAAATATCTGCATATTCCTCAAAAGGAACAATTTCAAAGTTATGTTCTTTTAATAAATTAGTTACATATTCACTTTCATATATATTTACTTTACATCCTAAACTACATATTCCTACTTTCATTTAATCCTCCTATTAAATTAGCACCTATTTAATTAGGTGCTTTAATTACATATTATTTCTAAATGTCTTAAGTTCTTTTAAAAACTCATTATCATCTTCTACAGAAACATTATATCTTTGTTCTCTTGTTTCAGCAAGATGAGTATTTTTTATTAATTCATCATAACTTATAATTGCATCTTCTTCTTGAGATGATTCAAAAGATGTAAACTCTATCGGAGTAGTCACTTCTTTACTACCATCATCCAAAGTTTCCCTTATCATTAAATCATCTAAAGGAGTAATATTCTTACTTTCATTTTCAATTTCTTTTTGTAATTCTTTATTGTTATATTTTTCTATTTCTGCAATATCAATAGGAGACAGTTTTTGAGTTTCACCAAAAGATACTACATCGTTACCTTTTCCTATAGATAAAGGTGATGTTTGATTTTTAGTTCCCATTTCATTTAATATATTTTTAGAATAAAATGTATTATTTAAGTTTGGAGTATTATCTACTGTTTCTTTTTGTAATACTTCTTTTATACCAGTTCTTTGTAATTTTATTTTATTAAAATCAATATCACTAGTTTTAACTATATTAATTTTCTTCTCATTATTTAAATTATCAATAATTTTTCTTAATTTATTATTTTTTTTAGTTAAAGTACTTACTGATATTATAAAACTAATTATTAATACTAAATTAATTACTAATAATAGTATTTCTATATTACTTAAATTATTTATTACATTCACATAAATCACCTCATAAAATGATAATTAATCATACTAAGAACACTAATACAAGCTGTTTCTGCACGAAGAATTTTTTCTCCTATACTAACGGATATAAAGTTATGTCCTTCCAAATAATTAACCTCTTCAGTCGTAAAACCACCTTCGGGCCCTACAACTATTATAATTTTATTACAATTTTGATTATTAATCAATATATTTTTTAATGTTTTAACTTCTTCCTTAGTATTTAATACTATTTTTAAATCTGCATCAATATTACATATTTCTTTTATCGTCATAATACTATCAATTATAGGAACATCAATCCTTTTTGATTGTTCACTAGCTTCTTTACAAATCTTCCCCCATCTTTCTTTCTTCTTAACTTCTTTACTCTTATCTATTTTAACCACACATCTTGATGTTGATAAAGGTATTATTCTATTTACCCCTAATTCCGTTGATTTTTGAAATACTATATCTTGTTTTTGTTCTTTTATTAATGCCGAAGCTAATATTATTTCTCTATACGATAATTTATTATCACTCAATTTTTTATTTATTTTAACTTGATAAGTATCAGTAATATTTGCTTGATATAAAGTATTACTATATACTACCTCTATATTATCATTAGGACTCATCCTCATAACATTTTTTATATGGTGCATATCTTGATTAGATAAGATAACAATATCATTATTTATATCTTTAGCAAAATAACGTTGCATATTAATTACCTAATATTTTTAATATTTCTTCTTCATTTTCTTTAGCTAAATATTTTAATATTTTATCAAATTCTTGAGTATCTGATATATTATTTAGATATACTTTATCATTTTTAATTACTTCTTTAACTATTGCAACATTATCTTTATCATCAGCATTATTAATCAATACTAAATAATTATTTCCTTCTATATTTATTTTTTCTAATACTAAATAGTCTTCATTATTATTTAATGTTAAAATATCATCTTTATTATACATATTTTACACCTACCTCTTTTTCCCCTCTACTATATCTTCTTCTATATCTTCTTCATTCTCTAATTTTTCTTCTTCATATGTATCTTCATTAATATCTTTAAAATCTTTATATAAATTAATTGGATTTAAATTATGTATCATTCTTTCTAATAAGGCTCCATCTGGTATTTTATCTACCTCTTCTTGCGCAGTTGCAAATCCAGTTGATATAGCCGCTTCTGGGTACGCATAATTATTCCAATCTACATCATACTTCTTTGTTATATACTCATGACTTACAGTATAATCAAAAGTAATATAATACATCAATAAAAGAATTAATATAAATTTCTTCCAAAATTTTTTCTCTTTTTCCTTATTCTTTTTAGCTTGTTCTTGTGCATTAGTTTTTGTACTTGATGTTACATATGTCCCTTCTGGTAATCTACTTGTTTCCATTACATTATTTCTTAAAGTTTCATAGTTTCTTCGTAAAAAGGATGGAAAATTTAATTCTTTTGTTTGCTGCTTATTTTTAGTACCATTATTTTCTCTATCTTTTTTATTGTTATTAGCCATATTTGCAAAGGTCATATCTAATTTAAAATTACTTTTATTTTTAGCAAGTATTCTTTCTATATTATATCTTGTTTGTATATATTTAGTTATTCTTATTGAGTTTTCATTATTACCTATAGTAATATTTTCATGTTCATTAATATATTTAGCTATTTCATTTTTTAATTCTTTTAATTCTTCATAAGATAATTTTTGTAACATTACATCAATTTGTTTTTGTTCCATCTTATCTATATCTTTAATAGTCATTTTTTTACTCACCTCTACTTTAAATATATCATAATAAATAATAATATAAAAGAAAATTATGCCTATTTGACATAATTTTTATATTTTTTAAATGATGGATGATTATCTAAGGTTGTTTTTGATAATTCTTCAAACAAAGATTTTTGTTCTTTAGTTAATTTTTCTGGTATTACTATATCAATTACTACGTACATATCCCCTTTTCTACCTGAATGAACATTTTCGATTCCCTTACCTCTTAGTCTTAATTTTTCATTATTTTGTATACCCGATGGAATCGACATAGTAACATTTCCATAGATAGTTGGTACTTCCTTTTTACAACCAAGAACCGCTTCAGTAATAGTAATTGGTAAGTTTAAATATATATCATCTTCATTTCTTTCATATAATTCATGTTCTAATACAGTAAACTCAATATATAAATCTCCATTTATTCCCCCTTGAATTCCTGCTTCACCTTTTCCTTGTAATCTTAATCTATTACCAGTATCTACTCCAGCTGGGATTTTTACAGTTATGGTTTTATTTTCTTTTACTTTGCCTGTACCTTTACATTTCATACATTTTCTTTCATAAGTTTTCCCTTTTCCTCCACAAGATGGACATGGTGTTTTTGTTAAAAATGTTCCAAAAAGACTTCTTTGTTCCGAAGTAACCATACCAGAACCATGACAAGATGAACAAGTATGTTCATCAAATCCTCCTACTCCATTACATTCACTACATACATCAACTACATCTAATTTAATATCTTTTTCACATCCAAACGCTGCTTCATTAAAACTAATATTCATCTTATATAAGATATCATTTCCATTCTTACGTCCAGTTCTACTACTTCTACCTCCGAATGAAGAAGAAAAACCAAATCCAGACAAGATATCATCAAAAATATCATTCATACTTCCAAAGTCAAAACCTTCAAATCCTGAGAATCCTCCACGGTCATCAGTAAATGCTGAATGACCATATTGATCATATTTCTTTCTTTTTGATTCATCAGATAATACTGCATACGCCTCTTGTGCTTCTTTAAATTTTTCCGCGGCATTTGCCTCTTTTGAAACATCAGGATGATATTTCTTAGCTAAACGCCTAAATGCACTTTTAATTTCTTGTTCAGTCGCAGTCTTTGGTACACCTAGGACTTCATAATAATCTCGTTTATTCATACAATTCACTACTTTCTAATTAAGTTTTTAAATTCTTCTAGTTTCTCTTTGAAGATATTTAATGCTTTATCAATTACTTCTCCTGTTGTTAAATCTATACCTACTTCTTTTAATATATCTAATGGATAACCATTACTTCCTTTAGATAAGAATTTTAAATAATTATCTCTTACTATAGTATTTCCATTTAAAATAGAATACGCTATATATATAGCACATGATAGCCCTGTAGCATATTTATATACATAAAATGAAGTATAGAAATGAGGAATACGCATCCATTCATATCTAATTAAATCATCAACTATACTATCTCCATAATATAATTTATTTAAATTATTATAAGTATTAGAAAATTCATATTCAGTAAGAGGAATTCCTTGTTGTGCCTTATCATGCATTATTTTTTCAAATTCTGCAAACATAGTTTGTCTATAAATAGTTGTCCTTACTTTATCTAAAAATTCATTTAAATATAGTAATTTTTCTTCTTTTGTTTTAGCATTTTTATAAAGATATTCATTTAGAAGAATTTCATTTACTGTAGAAGCTATCTCGGCAAGAAAAATAGGATAGTTTGCATATTCATATATTTGATTATTTTTAGAATAATAACTATGCATAGAATGACCTAATTCATGAGCCAAAGTTGATAAAGAATCTAAATCTTCTTCATAGTTTAAAAGTAAATATGGATAACTATCATAACATCCCCAACTATATGCACCTGATTTTTTTCCTTTTTTAGGATATACATCAATCCATCTCTCAGAAAAAGCTTTCTCTAAATTACATACATAGTCTTCTCCTAATACTTCTAATGATGCAATTACTATATTTTTTGCCTCTTCATAAGGAATTTTTTTACACGGTTCTGAAGTTAAATTTACATATATATCATACATATTTAATTTATCAAGATGCAATATTTCTTTACGAAGATTCATATATTCATACATAGTATCTAAATTATCATGTACTTTATCTATTAAAGATAAATATACTTTAACATCTATATTATCTTGATATAAACTTTGTTCCAATGGACTATTAAATCCTCTTATTTTAGATATTGTTACATTCTCTTCAATTTTATTTTTTAATAATGAAGCAATAGTATTTTTATGATTCTTATAATATTTATATAACGTATTATATGCACTTTTTCTTACCTCACGATTACTACTACTTACATATTTATTATAATTACTATTAGTAAGAATAATCCTCTTACCATCATCACCTTTAATAGTACCTAATTTAATATCAGCATTATTTAAATTATAAAAAGTATCACTACTTTTATCTAATATATTACTTATTTTAGATAAAAGTATTTCTTCTTTCTCACTTAATGTATATTTTTTATATCTAAAGAATTTCAAAAAAGATAACTTATATTGTTTTAAATAACTAGATTGTTCTAATAATTTATTTATATATTCTATATCTTTTGATAATATTTCTGGTCTTACAAATGATAATTTATCACCTACTTCATTATATATTGCTTCTGCTTGTAATTTTAAAGATTGATATTCTGTATCTAATGTATTAGTATCACATAACATAAAAGCATATGTATATACTAATTCTAATTTACGATATAATCTCTCTATTACTTCTAAATAATTAGTTAGTGTATCTTTATTAGATAAAATACTCCCTTTCATAGAGATTATTTTATTTACATCATCTTTTACTGAATCTATTAATCTATTAAATTCTTCCTTATCTTTAATCATTTTTTGGATATCCCATTTATATCTATTCAAAATTATTCTCCTTTTTACATAACTATAAGAGAAGTCCTAGTTTAGCCTAGAACTTCTTTTAGTTAATTTATTTTTCTTCAAATTCTGCATCTATAGTATCATCTTTTTTATTTTCTTCTTGTTTTTCATCAGAAGCTGCATCATCTTTTTGTTGTTCTTGCATACCCTTTGCTATTTCTTCATATACTTTGCTTGCTAACGCATTTGCTTTTTCTAGTAAAGCATCTTTCTTCTTATTAATTTCTTCTACATCTTCTTTATCTAATGTTTCTCTTAATTCTTTGATTAAGTTTTCTGCTTCTTCTTTTTCTTTAGCATCAACTTTATCACCTAAATCTTTTATAGCTTTTTCAGTCATAAATATTGTTTGTTCCGCTTCATTTTTAGCATCTGCAAGAGCCTTACGTTCAGCATCTTTTTCCTTATTAGCTTCTGCTTCTTTCATCATCTTCTCTATTTCTTCATCAGTTAATGTATTAGTTGCTGTTATAGTAATACTTTGTTCTTTTTGAGTACCTAAATCTTTTGCTTTTACATTAACAATACCATTAGCATCAATATCAAAAGATACTTCAATTTGAGGCACACCACGTGGTGCTGGTGGAATATTTGTAAGTTGAAATCTACCTAATGTCTTATTATCGCTAGCCATTGGTCTTTCACCTTGTAGTACATGAATATCTACTGCTGGTTGATTATCAGCGGCAGTTGAAAATACTTGTGATTTTGTTGTAGGTATTGTCGTATTTCTTTCGATTAATGTTGTCATTACACCACCTAATGTTTCAATACCAAGTGATAATGGAGTTACATCTAATAAAACAATATCATTTACATCCCCCATTAACACACCACCTTGAATAGCGGCACCCATAGCTACTACTTCATCAGGGTTAACTCCTTTAGAAGGTTCCATACCAAGTTCTTTCTTAATTGTTTCTTGAACACAAGGTATTCTAGTAGAACCACCTACTAATATAACTTTATTAATATCCTTTTTTGTAAGCTTAGCATCTTTTAGTGCTTTTCTTACTGGTTCAAGAGTAGATTCTACTAAATCATGAATTAATTCTTCAAATTTAGCTCTCGTAAGTGATAATTCTAAATGAAGTGGTCCATCAGAACCTTGAGAAATAAATGGTAAACTGATTTGCGTTGTTGTTACACCAGACAAATCTTTTTTAGCCTTTTCAGCAGCATCTTTTAATCTTTGCATTGCCATTTTATCTTTAGTAAGGTCTAACCCATTTTCTTTTTTAAAAGTACTTACTAAATAATCAACAATACGATTATCAAAGTCATCTCCACCCAAACGATTATTTCCAGATGTTGATTTAACTTCAAATACTCCATCTCCAAGTTCTAGTATAGATACATCAAATGTTCCTCCACCTAAGTCATACACTAAAACAGTATGCAAATTATCTTGTTTATCTAATCCATATGCAAGAGCAGCTGCTGTTGGTTCATTTATAATTCTTTCAACTTCTAATCCTGCAATTTTACCTGCATTTTTAGTTGCTTGACGTTCAGCATCATTAAAATATGCAGGAACAGTAATTACCGCTTTTGTTACTTTTTCTCCTAAATAACTTTCAGCCGTTTTCTTTAAATCACCTAATATCATTGCACTAACTTCTTCTGGTGTATATTTTTTATTTTCTATTTCTGTTTTTGATTTAGTCCCCATTTTTCTTTTTATTGATGAAATAGTATTAGGATTAGTAACTACTTGTCTCTTCGCAGCACTTCCTACTATTATTTCATCATTTTTAAACGCTACAACTGATGGAGTTGTTCTTTCTCCTTCAGCATTAGGAATTACCTTAGCTTCTCCCCCTTCAAATACAGATACACAACTATTTGTTGTACCTAAATCAATACCAATAATTTTACTCATATATATCATTCTCCTCTTTCTTTATATTTTTTATAATACTATCATCATAGTGATAGTTATTGCTATTACTAGTATGTAAATTATTCCTATAAATATTTTACTCATTTACTTTCACCATCGATGGCCTTATTACCCTATCTTTATACATATAACCTTTTTGTAATACCTCTATAACAACATTAGAAGGTTTATCTACATCTTTACCAGTTAAAACTGCCTGATGATAATTAGGGTCAAATTCACAATTTAATGTAGGTATTTCTACAACTTCAAACTGAGTTAAAAGATTTATCATACTATTATATATCATCAAAATACCCTCTTTAACACTATCATTACTAGTAATACTATTTATTGCCCTTTCAAAGTTATCAATAATAGGCAATATTTCCCTTATTAAATCTTCATTAGAATATTTTAACAATTTAGAAGTTTCTTCTTCTTTTCTTCTTTTATAATTAATTAAGTCGGCTTGATTACGAAGTAACTTTTCTTCTAAATCTTTAATTCTATTACCTAGTAATTCTATTTCTTCAACATTGTGTTCATTCATTTCTTGATGACATTGTTCTTCATTTACTTCTTTTTTCTTCTTACCCATAAATGCTTCCTTTCTATAAATAATAACAATAATTATTTATTTAAATTATTCTTAATATAATCAAGTATTCCTACTACTTTATCATATTCCATTCGCTTAGGTCCTATTATAGCAATAGTTCCTTCTTCACCATTATAATTATATTTTGTTTTTATAATAGAAACATCATTATCTAATTCATTTTCCTTACCAATATATATGTTAATTCCACCACTTTCCTCTTTAAGTTCATATACACTTTCCATATCATCAAACTTATTCATAATATCTTTTAATTTATCAATACTACTAAATTCTGGTTGTTTTAAAAAGTTATTTTTACCTACAAAATGTACTTCACTGGCTTTTTCCCTAAACTCTGTAAAAGCACTATAAAAAGCATCATATAATACTTCATGTTGTTTAACATATTTAGGAATAATTGGTTTAATTTCAAATTCTAGTTTACTACTTATCTCACTAATTGGTGTCCCTATTAATAACTTATTTATTAAGTCTACTGTTTGCTTTACTTCATTAGGTGAAATATCATTGGGTAATAACATATTCTTATATTCTACATACCCCTTATCAGTAATTAGCATTGTTAATATCTTACTTTCTTCTAGTGGGATAATTTCTACTTTCTTTAAACAATTTTCCTTCGCAGTATTACCAAGCGCAATAGTTGTATAGTTTGTAATTTCTGATATTATTTCTAAACTCTTTTTAATTGCATCACTTATAACTAATGAATTATTTTTAAATATCGTTTGAAGTTTCAACATATCTTCACCAGTAATATCTTTAGGTTTCATTAAGTTATCTACATAATACCTATACCCTTTCTCACTCGGAATACGACCAGAAGATGTATGAGTTTTTTCAAGATATCCTACTTCTTCTAAATACATCATCTCATTACGAATAGTTGCAGAGGAACAATCAAGTATCTTACAGACATAATCACTGCCGACTGGACGTGCTGTTTTGATATATTCTTCTACTATTATTTTTAATACCTCATTTCTTCTGTTGTTTAGCAAACTATCACTTCCTTAATACTAGCACTATTAATTTATGAGTGCTAATATAATTATATGACTACTAATTAGCATTGTCAAGTATAAAGTGCTAATTTTTTAATTTTTTTTACAAAATAATATAATTTTAACTATTTTCCTTATCAACATCTACTTTTATAGCATATAAAGTAGGCCCAAATACCACATTCCCATCTATATCAAACCTTGACCCATGACAAGGACAATCCCATGTTTTATCTTTATAATTAAAAATAAGATTACACCTCATATGTGGGCAAGTATTCTTAACTATATGCTTTATATTATTTTTATCTATATAAATTCCACATAATATATTATTAATACGTTTAATTATAACATCACTATCATAATAATTCATATTAGGAGAAATTTTATTTATAATATATCTTTTTATACTACTAAAATTATAAATTATTAGATTTTTAATTTTATCTTTAGATAATTTTCTATTTGGAGTAAATAAATCACTATAAGGATTTTCTCTACCTAAAATTAAATCACTAATTATTTTACCCGCTAAAGTACCATTAGTATTTCCCCATTTATTATAAGCTGTTGCTATATATAAATTATTATCTATTTTACCTATATATGGCATATTATCATAACTCATAATATCATGATTAGACCAATAACATTTTATTTTACCATTAAAATATTTTTTATATGATGAGATTAATTGTTGATAAGTTTTTCTAGTATCTATAGCTTTATTTATATTATAATTACACTTTCCATATATAATATAATTTTTTGATTTATCCATATGATATCTTAATGAAGTAGTTTCTTTATCATTTGATATTAATTGAATAGATTTATTACTGTTTGAAGAAGCACACAATAAATAAAACTTTTCTACACTAGTTTTAAACGGAATTAAACCTGGTATTATACAAATAGGATAGTGTGTCGCGAGTACAATATGTTTTGCATATATAATATGATTATTTTTAGTATGCACTAAATATGAATTATTTCTTTTATAAAGTTTTATCGCTGATGTATTTTCATAGATAGCTATATTCTTATTTACAATATCCCTTAATGATAATAAATATTTAACTGGATTAAATACATATCCTGTATTAATTTTAAGACTATATATAGATGGATAATCAAGTGGAATATAGCTTTTTATTTTATATTTAATATTTGCTTTATCATAAAATATTATTTCTTTTTCAAAATTAGTTATATTTTTTATATCATTAGTAAATACATAAGAAGGAGCCTTATTAAAATTACAAGATATATTATTCTTAGTAATTATATCTTTTATTATTTTAATAGCACTTTTTTGACTATTTAAATACTTTATAGATGTTTCAATATCATAATTATTAGATATTTTATTATATATTAAATCTTGCATAATAGTTAATTTCCCAGTAGATTTTGCACTTGAACCCATTCCACACATATCTTTATCTATTAAAATAGTGTTTAAAGTATTATTATCTTTTAAAAAATAGGCTGTAGTTAATCCTGTTATACCACCACCTATTATTAATACATCACATCTTATATCTTTTTCTAGTGATGGATATTTTTTATTCTTAATATTATATTGCCATATACTTTTATTTTCCATATTAATCACCAATATTAGTATGGCTATTTTTTATTAAACTAATCTTTATTTAAAATTCTAATTTTCCCATGACCTAGATTATTTATATCATAATTATCATACTCATTATTAATATCTATATTATTAATACTATAATATAATCTTAATATTTCTGTCATATTTACATACTTTATAATAGCATCATCATATTTATTATTTTCTATATCATTAGTAATAGCTATTATATATAGATTATACATATTTTGACATACATTTAGTTTATTCTTATCATTTCTAATAGAATTTGCAATAATAGGCCCTAATAAATCATAATCTAATAATAATATTTTATATTTATTATCTTTTTGTAAATAGTTATTTCTAAAATTTCTAATTATATTTAAACTATAATTATTATCTCCTAAATTTAGTGTATCCACGATTATGGTAGTAATATAACATCCTCCATTACGACTTTTAATTGAATTATTTATAGCATCTTTTTTTTCCCTTTCACTACGATATTTAATTTCTAAATCACTACTATATTTATTTTCACAAAAATATATACATTCTTTATCATCAGCATAACGATATTCATATTTTCTACTACAACGATATTTACCATATTCACACATCTTATAATCTAAATAACTACAATCAGCACAATAAAACATCAAATCCACCTCCATATATAAAAAGCTTTATTTCATATACTTGAAACAAAGCTAAAGTTCTACTTTTTCTAATCTACAATTTATAGTATATTCATTTACTTGTAGTACCTCTTCATTATTAGGATTATTTATTATATTAATACAAAGAGTTTCTTTTTTTATATATTCTATATTCTTATTAATTCTATCTATAAATTCTCTATTTGCATCAATATAAATATTAATCCTATTTTCTACATCAAAACATTTTGCCTTTCTTAAATTTTGTATTTTACTTACAAATTCTCTAGCTAACCCTTCATCTAATAAAGTTTCATCTAAATAAGTATTTAAAATAACAAAATTGTTATCTTCCATAGTAACATCAAATCCATCTTTAGCACTAATCTTTATATCTATTAAATTACTATCTATTTTAATATCATCATAATATACTTCATAATTATTTCTTAATTTATTAATATCCTCTTCATTTAAATTATTAAGATATATAATAAAATCTTTCATCCTACTACCTAATACTGCTCCTGCATTTTTAAAATTAGGTTTAATATTAAAATTCATATATTCAGATAAGTCTTTAGCAAATGTTATATTTTTTACATTTAATTCTTCTTTTATTAACTCTTCTACATCTTTTAAGATTATTTCATTTTTACCATCTAATATTATTTCTTTTATTGGTTGTCTAACTTTAATTTTTGCCTCTTCTCTAGCATTTCTTCCTAGCGAAATAATATTCCTTACTAAATCCATTTTATTTTCTAATTCATCATCTATTAAATCCTCATTATATGTAGGAAATGTTGTTAAATGTACAGATTCTTCATTAGTTAAATTTTGATATATTTCTTCTGATATAAATGGAGCAATAGGAGAAATTAATTTTGCTAAGTTAAGAAGAACTTGATATGTCGTTTGATAAACACTCTTTTTAGAATTATCTAAATTACTTCCCCAAAATCTTTTGCGGTTTCTTCTTATATACCAATTAGATAAATCATCTGAAGTAAACTCTGTTATATATTTAGTCACTTTATTTAAATCATATTCTTCATATGAATTAGTTACATTCCTAACCAAACGATTATATTTAGATATCATCCATCTATCTATCTCTTCTAAATCATTATATTCTATTTTAAATTCTCGGGGATCTATTTTATCTATATTTGCATACATTACAAAGAAAGTATATGTATTTTTTAATGGATTTATAAATTTTGAATGTACTTCTTTTAAACCCTCTTCATCAAATTTTAATGGTGCCCATACAGGAGAAGCATAAGACATATACCATCTTAAACTATCAGCACCAAATTTAGAAATAGTCTTTATTGGATCTATTATATTTCCAGTTGATTTACTCATCTTTTTACCCTTACTATCTAATACCATATCATTTACAACAACATTTTTAAAACTTGATACACCTGATACAATAGTTGATATACATAATAATGAATTAAACCATCCTCTTGTTTGGTCAATTCCTTCTGCGATAAAATCCGCTGGAAACTGATTTTGAAATAATTCTTTATTTTCAAAAGGATAATGATATTGAGCATATGGCATTGCACCTGAATCAAACCATACATCTAATACATCTTTAATTCTTTCCATAGTACCATTACAATGAGGACAATTTAGATGTATTTCATCAATATACGGACGGTGTAATTCTATTTTCCTTACATCAATATCTTCTTTTGCCATCTTTTGTAATTCATCCAAAGAACCTATTGTATGTCTTTCTAAACAAGATGTACATATCCATATAGGCATTGGACAACCCCAATATCTATTTCTTGATATTCCCCAGTCAACCATATTTTCTAACCAGTTATTAAATCTTTTAGTCCCTACATATTCTGGATACCAATTTACTTCCTTATTACATGCAATAATTTTTTCTTTATATTCAGTTGTTTTTATATACCAAGCATCCTTAGCATAATAAATAAGTGGACTCTTACA
>CAZTUM010000009.1:0-19360 GCA_964616645.1 uncultured Muribaculaceae bacterium
AATTGTCTAATTTATATTATATAAATTGCAAATATTTAAAAAAATAGTGTATAATTAAATAAAGAGGTGTCATATGAAAGTGATAATTAGTGCAGGAGGTACAGGAGGACATATCTATCCTGCTTTAGCTATTATTAACAAAATAAAAGAAAAAGAACCAAATAGTGAGTTTCTATATATAGGTACTCATAATAGAATGGAAAAAGATTTAATTCCTAAGATGAATATAGATTATATACCAATAGAAGTAATAGGTTTTAATAGAAAGAAATTACTTAGTAATTTTAAAACCATTAAACTATTTATGAAAGCAAAAAAACAATGTAGAAAAATAATTAAAGATTTTAAACCAGATATAGTAATTGGATGTGGAGGTTATGTAACCGCGCCTTTAATAAGGGAAGCAAGTTCATTAGGAGTAAAGACATTTATTCATGAACAAAATAGTGTAGTAGGCCTTAGTAATAAATTCTTAAGTAGATATGTAGATAAAATAGGTGTATCTTTTGAAAGTACTATATCTTGTTTTCCCAAAAATAAAGCAGTATATACAGGAAATCCTTGTAGTGAAAAAGCATTAAGTATACCACCTGCTAGTAAAGAAGAATATAAACTAAGTAAAAATAAACCCCTTATATTAATAGTAATGGGCAGTCTAGGTTCTACATCAGTAAATGATAAAATAGTAGAACTTCTTCCTAAATTTAGTAAAAAAAATTATGAAGTAGTATTTGTAACAGGAAATACATATTATGAAAAAGTAAACAAAATAACACCCCCTAAAAATGTGAAAATATTACCATATATAAAAGATATGCCTAGATTAATGAAAATAACTGATATTATGGTATCACGAGCAGGTGCTTCAACAATGAGTGAAATAAGTGCTTTAGAAATACCTACTATATTTATACCTAGTCCATATGTACCAAATAATCATCAATATAAAAATGCTTATGACTGGGTTATGAAAGATAGTGCTTTATTATTAGAAGAAAACAAAATAGATGAAAATAATTTAATTGAAATGATAGATAACTTATTAAATGATAAAAAAAAATATAATAATATAAAACATAATTTAAGTAAATTAAAAATAACTGATAGTGCGATTAGAATATATAATATCATAAAAGAGTTGGTGGATACAAATGGAAGACTTAATTAAAACGATAAGAAAAAATAAATTAGGAAAGGTACTAGAGGAAGTATCATTAAAACTATTTAATACTTATAAATTATCTCCTAAAGCTAAAGTAATATATTATGCTAAAGATATATCTTCCTTAATATATGTACTTAAATATTTAAAAGCTAATAACTTAAAATATCTAGTACTTGGAAAAGGAAGTAATGTAATATTTAATTTTGATTATTATGATGGTATGATTATAAAATTAGATTACTTTAATGATTTAAAAATAAAAGGAAATATAATTACCGTTGGAAGTGGATATCCATTACCTAAACTTGCAATATATACTGCAAAACTGGGGTTATCAGGCTTAGAATTTGCATCTGGTATTCCAGGTTCTGTAGGAGGAGCAGTTTATATGAACGCAGGTGCTTATAAAACAGATATGGGATATATTGTTACCAAAATAAAAGTAATAGATGAAAACTTTAAAATTAAAACTTTATATAACAAAGATTTAAACTTCCATTATCGTACATCTATCTTAAAAGAACATAAGGATTATATATGTATAGAAGCTACTTTAAAATTAAAAAAGTCTTCCAAAGAGGAAATTATGTCTCTAATAAAAACAAGAAGTGAAAAAAGAAAAGAAACACAACCTCTTAATTATCCCTCCGCGGGAAGTGTATTTCGTAATCCAGAAAATAATTATGCAGGAAAACTTATTGAAGATTTATCTTTAAAGGGGTATAATATTAATGGGGCAGAAATATCTATCAAACATGCTAACTTTATTATTAATAAGAATAAATGTACTGGGAAAGATATTGTTAATTTAATTAATTTAATTAAAGATAAAGTATATGATAAATATAAAATTAAATTAATATTAGAACAAGAAATAATAGAATAAAGAGGAATAATATGTCAAAAAAAATAAAAGTAACTATAAAAAAAAGAAAACTAAACTTTAAAAAAGTATTATTGTTTTTACTAGTTATTTATATAATGTTTTATCTAGTACTAGGAATAATAAATTATCCTATTAAAAACATTTACATAACAGGTAATAAAATTATTAGTGATTATGAAATAATTTCATTATCAGAAATTAGTAATTATCCCTCAATAATTAAAACCTCTACTAAAAAAGTAGAACAAAAATTATTAACTAATAGTTATATAAAAAGTGTTAAAGCAAGAAAAAAATATAAGAGTAAATTTATAATTGAAATAGAAGAGCAAAGATTAATATGTATAGATAGTGTTAGTAAAAAAATATTAACATCGGAAGGAAAATATTTAAATAATACTTATAATATTGTAGATTTACCTACATTAATAAGTGAAATTCCATCAGATATATTTGATAAGTTTTTTACTAGCTTCAATAAAATAACAGATAATATCTTACTTAAAATATCTCAAATAGAATATGCTAGTAATAACACAGATAAAGAAAGATTCTTACTTTATATGAACGATGGAAATTATGTATATATTACTTTAGATAAAATAGAAAAATTAAATAAATATGATGATATATATAAAGAATTAGAAAACAAAAAAGGAATATTAAACTTAGATTCTGGTAATTCTTTTGAAATAAAGGAGTAGTAACATGAAAGAAAAAATACCTATACATATAGGAATTATTGTAGATGGCAATGGAAGATGGGCCAAAGAGTTAGGTTATAACAGAAGCAAAGGCCATAAAGAAGGAAGCAAGAACTTAAAAAAAATTGCTTTATATGCCTTCTCTAAAGGCATTAAAGTATTAAGTGTATTTCTATTTTCTACTGAAAACTTTAAAAGAGACAAAGAAGAAGTAGACTATTTAATGAATTTATTTATAAATTCTTTTAAAAAAGAATTTAAAATATTTAATGAGAAAAATGTTAAAGTAGTATTTTCAAACGAAGAAAAAGGATTACCCCAAGAGGTATTAACCTCTATGAAAAAGATAGAAGAATTAACTAAAAATAATACCGCGGGTATCTTAAATGTATGTATTAACTATGGAGGAAGAAGAGAAATAGTATCCACTAGTAAAAAACTAATTCAAAAAGTATTAGATAAAAGCATTAATATAGATGATATTGATGAAGAATATTTTAAACATAACTTATATCAAGACTTACCAGATATAGACCTGTTAATTAGAACGAGTGGGGAATTAAGAATTAGTAACTTTATGTTATATCAATCTTCATATGCAGAATTTTATTTTCCTAAAACATATTTCCCTGCGTTTACTACTAAAGATTTTGATGAAGCAATAAGTGAATATAACAAAAGACAAAGAAGATACGGAGGAATAAAAGAATGAAAAAAAGAATTGTAAGTGGAAGTATAATAATACTATTATTAATAATATCTATGTGTGTAAATAAAATATTCTTTACTATATTGATATCTTTATGTGGAATTCTTTCTTTAAAAGAATTATTAACAATAAATAAAATGAATAACTTATCTTTACTAAACATAATAGCATATTTTAATTTAATTGCTATAATCCTTAGTAATAATATATTAAAAATAGATATAACATATCCCATAATATTAACGATAATAACATCACTTATGTTATTAACATTTTATAATGATAATAAAAAATATAATATAACTAATGCTATGTATTTAATAGGAAGTATAATTATAATAGGACTTAGTTTTAATAGTTTAATATATTTTAGAAATACTTCCGTAAGCTTATGCGTATATATATTCTTACTTGCATGTCTAACAGATACATTTGCTTACATTGGAGGAACCCTAATAGGACGACATAAATTAACAGAAATATCTCCAAAGAAAACATGGGAAGGAAGTATAGTAGGAGCTATCATGGGAAGCATATTTAGTATTATGTATTATATTACTGTAATTAATAATCTATCTTTAATACCTATAGTGGTAATGAGTATTCTATTATCTATAATATCCCAAATAGGAGACTTAGTATTTAGTGATATAAAAAGATATTTTAATATAAAAGATTATTCTAATATAATCCCAGGACACGGAGGGATATTAGATAGGTTTGATAGTATTATCTTTGTCTCATTAGGATTAAAATTAATATTAGAATTATTATAGGAGGTAAATATGACATTAATATATTTTATTTTAATATTAGGAGCTATAGTATTTGTTCATGAATTAGGACATTTCCTATTTGCAAGATTATCAGGAGTATATGTATATGAATTTTCTATTGGTATGGGCAAAAAACTCTTATCTTATAAGAAAAAAGATGGAGAAACAGAATATTGTCTAAGATTAATACCAATAGGTGGTTTCTGCCAAATTGCAGGAGAAAATGGTGATATTGAAGAAGATAATATACCTAAAGATAAAAAAATGTGTAATAAATCATTTATTCAAAGATTTGCTATTTTATTCTTTGGAGCTGGCTTTAATTTTATCTTTGCATTTATCTTATTATTTGCAATAGGGCTATTTTATGGTAGTGTAGATGAAACCCCAGTAGTCGGGGGTATCATGGAAGATTACCCAGCATATCAAGCAGGTCTACAAGAAAACGACTTAATAATTTCATTAAATGATAAAAAAGTATCTACATGGGATGATGTACTTTGGGAATTAGATATTAACAAAGGAAATAGTGTAGTATTTGAAATAAAAAGAGAAAACGAAATTAAAAAAATAACTATAACACCAAAAAAAGTAATAGAGAATGACGAAGAAAGTTATGTTTATGGTATATCAAGAACAACAAAAAGAGAAAAAGGTTTTATTTCTTCATTAAACTATGCTGTTGTTAAAACTAAATCATTATTTAAAATGATGTATAACACCATAAAAAGCTTATTTACTGGCAAAGTAGGAGTAAATGACCTATCAGGGCCAGTAGGGATATATAATATTGTAGGTACTCAAGCATCCGCGGGATTAGCAAGCATAATATATCTAATAGCATATTTATCTATAAATGTAGGATTTATTAATTTAATACCCTTACCCGCTTTTGACGGAGGTAGAATATTATTCCTAATAATAGAAAAAATAATAGGTAAACCTATAAGCCCTAAAGTAGAAGGTACTATTCATACTATTGGTTTCTTATTATTAATAATACTCATGATATATGTAACATTTAATGATATATTAAAATTATTTTAAAATCTATATTAAGCATAAATCTTATATAGATTTTTTTAAATTTACTAGCTATAAATAAAAAAATAATATATACTAATAAATGAGGTGTAACTATCATGAAAAGTGTCTATATACATATACCATTTTGTAGTAATATATGTAGTTATTGTGATTTTGCTAAAGTATATTATAATACTTCTACAGTAGATAAATATCTAAATTCTCTATCTAAAGAAATAACAAAAAGATATAAAAACGAACTAATAAATACTCTCTATATAGGAGGGGGAACACCAAGTAGTCTAAATATATTACAGCTAACAAAATTATTTAAAATAATAAATAAATTTAATTTAACTAAAGACTGTGAAATAACATTTGAATGTAATATAGATGATACTACTTATGATAAATTACTCTTACTATATAAAAATAAAGTAAATAGATTAAGCTTTGGAGTACAATCTTTTAATAATAAAATATTAAAAGTATTAAATAGACACCATACTAAAGAAGATATCTTTAAAACGATTAATACCGCGAAAGAAATAGGATTTAATAATATAAATGTAGACTTAATATATGGTATTAATAATGAAACTATGAATGATATAAAAGAAGATATAAATAATTATTTAAAATTAAATATAAATCATATATCTACATATTCATTAATAATTGAACCAAATACAATTCTAAATACTAATAACTATAAAAGTATAAATGAAGATATAGAATATAAAATGTATAAATATATAAATAATATATTAATAAAAAATGGATATATTAATTATGAATTTTCTAACTATGCAAAAAATAACACTTATTCTGCTCATAATCTAGTATATTGGAATAATAAAGAATATTATGGATTTGGATTAGCCTCAGTATCATATTTAAATAAAAGAAGAGTAACAAATACAAGAAATTTAAATAAATATTTAAAAAATAAATATATATATACTAATATTTATGAAAATAAAAAAATAAGAATGAGTAATGAAATGATACTTGGATTAAGAAAAATAAACGGAGTAAAAGAAGAAGAATTTCAAAATAAGTATAATAAAAAAATAGAAGATGTATTTAATATAGATAAATTACTTAAAGAAAATATTCTTATAAAAGAAAATGGATATATAAAAATAAATAAAAAATATCTATATCTATCTAACGAAATTCTTATTAATTTTATCATCTAACTATTTAAAAAAATTATAATTTGGTGTAAAATAATTATACAAGGGAGGATTATATGATACAAGATACTATGCATAATATCATAAATGCTATTTGGCCTCTTATTATTATAGTAGTTGTAGTACTTACTTCATTTAGAATAATGGATATATTAATTCATAAAAGAAAAATAATATTATATAAAGACTTAATAACTTTATTATTTATAATCTATATTATATGCCTATTCTATATAGTAACCTTTCAAGATGTAAATTATGGTACATCTAACTTTATCCCATTTAAAGAAATAAATAGATATACTTTTCTATCTCGTCTATTTATAAAAAATGTAATGGGTAATGTTATACTATTTATTCCATTTGGATTCTTTTCTTCCTATTTTCTAAAAACAAAAAAAATACTTCCCTCAACTATATTAACTATAATTACATCAATAACCATAGAAATAGTTCAACTTAAAATAGGAAGAGTATTTGATATAGATGATATTATTCTAAATATAATAGGAGGATTAATAGGCTATTTATTATATATACTACTAAATTATATCAAAAAAATAATTCCTAACTTCCTAAAAAAAGAATACTTAATAAATATAATATTAAGTATACTAATCATAATAAGTCTATATATAATATTATATATATCACAAATTAATTTATTATAGGAGGAGGAAATTATGTTTGAAATAGAAAATATAACTAATAAAAAAATAGACACAAATAAATTAAAAGAATTTATTTCATTCGTGGTTAATAAAGAGAATTTAGATAAAGCAATATTTAATATTATTTTTGTAGATAACGAAGAAATAAGAAATATAAATAAAACATACAGAAATATAGATGATTATACTGATGTAATTAGCTTTGCTCTTGAAGATAATAAAGATGATTATAACTGTGCTTATAGAGTACTTGGAGATATATATATATCTATAGATAAAGCTATTATACAAGCAGATACATATAATCACTCATTAGAAAGAGAAATATGCTTCTTAGCCATTCACGGGTTATTACATTTATTAGGATATGACCATATGACTAAAGAAGATGAAGAAATAATGTTTAAACTCCAAGAAGATTATTTGAATCTATTTGGAATAAGGAGGTAAATAATATGCAAGAAGAATTAAAAAAATTATTAAACTTATCATATAGTCCATATTCATCGTTTCAAGTAAGTTGTATTGTAGTTATGAAAGATGGTAAAAAATTTACTGGAGTAAATATAGAAAATGCATCTTACGGTGCTACTGTATGTGCAGAGAGAGTAGCAATATTTAAAGCAATATCAGAAGGATATACTAAAAATGATTTTGAAAAATTATATGTAATGACCTCAGGTGAAGAAATAACACCTAGTTGCTTTATATGTAGACAAGTAATTACAGAATTTATAGAAGAAGATAAAGAAATAATATTTATAAATAAATATGGAAAAGAAGAAAAATATCTAGTAAAAGAATTATGCCCAAGACCCTTTTCTAGTATATATTTGGAGAAGTAATAATGTTAAATTTAATAAATAAAGGTTATACATTAAATGTTATAACAGAAGAAGCAATAACTAGAGTAATATTTAGTAATAAAGAAGATATAATGGTATTTGAAAGAAGCATTATTTTTATACTGCTAAGTGGATATGATTGTATTAATAGCTATATTAAAAGATTATATAATTTTAAACTATCAAAGAAAGATAATTATTATGAAGCAATGATTTATAGAATTATAATTTCAGATGATGATGATGTTACAATTAAACCACTTGTAGTATCAAAACATCCCCAACTAGAATATGCATTATATAGTTTAAATTATGATTTAAAAAAAAGAGATAAAACAAAAAGTAATTTAACTTTAATTAAAAGGAAGTGTTAAAGTGAGAAGTGGATTTGTAGGACTAATAGGAAGACCTAATGTAGGGAAATCTACACTTATGAATAGTATACTAGGAAGAAAAATAGCCATTACATCAAATAAACCTCAAACTACTAGAAATATTATTCAAGGTATATATAATGAAAATGATACTCAAATAGTATTTGTAGATACTCCAGGTATTCATAAACCAAAATCAAAATTAGGTAAATTTTTAAATGAAGAAGCATTCTTTTCTATAAATGATGTAGACGTAATACTCTTTGTAACAGATGTATCAGAACCTTTAGGTAAAGGAGATTTATTTATAATAAATTTATTTAATGAAATAAACATTCCTGTTATATTAGTTTTAAATAAAATAGATAAATTGCCTAAAGAAGAAATATTATTAAAAATAAATGAATACAAAGATTTATATAACTTTGTAGAAATAGTACCAGTATCATCCTTAAAAAAAGATAACATAGATAGATTAATAATGGTATTAAAAAAATACTTAAAAGATGATATAAGATACTTTGATAAATCTACATATACAAGTAGTCCAATTACATTCATAATAAGTGAATTAATTAGAGAAAAAATATTTAACCTAACTGAAGAAGAAATACCTCATACTATTACTACATATATAGAAAATATAGAACAAAATAAAGATAATATTAGTATAAATGGTGTTATAGTAACAGATAGAGAAAATATAAAAAAAATAATTATAGGAAAACAAGGAAATATGATTAAAGAAATAGGAACTCAAGCAAGAATAGATATAGAATCATTATTAGGTAAAAAAGTATATTTAGAATTATTTGTAAAAGTAATTCCTAAATGGAGAGATAAAGAAAAATATTTAAAAGAATTAGGATTTAGAAAAAGTGATTTTGAATAAAATTAAATATAATGACCATAATGTTAATAGGTGATAATATGAATAAAAAAATGTTATGGAATTTATTTAAACAAACAGGAGAAATAAAATACTACCTAGAATATAAAAACAAAAGAAAGTAGAGAAAATATGATTAAGAAGATAGAAGGAATAGTTATTAAAGAAACAGATTATAAAGAAAGTAGCAAAATAATCAATATTTTTACTAGTGATGGTATTATTAGTGTACTATGTAAAGGAGCAAAAAGAATAAAAAGTCCTCATCTAAGTACTACTAGTAAACTAACATATGCAATATTTCATCTTAATTATAGAGAACAAGGTCTATCTACACTAATAGAATCAGATGTTATAAATAGCTTAAGAAATATAAAAAAAGATATTGCTAAAATAAGTTATGCTTCTTTTTTAACTGACCTTACCTATCAAGTATATAAACATGAGAACAATAATTTTCTATATGAATTATATAAAAATAGTATTATTAAGATAAATGAAGGATATGACCCTTTAGTAATTACTAATATACTAGAATTAAAATACTTAGATTACTTAGGAATACGTCCAGTTATCTCTAAATGTGCAGTATGTGGAAGGGAAAATAATATAATTACTATATCTAGTTATAAAGGAGGATATATTTGCTCATCATGTCGTACTAACGAACCAATAGTAAGCTTAAAATCATTAAAACTAATTAGAATGTTTTATTATGTAGATATATCCAAAATTAGTAAAATAGATATAAGTGATAAAGTAAAAAAAGAAATTAATGCTTTTATAGATGAATACTATGATAGATATGCTGGTCTATATTTAAAAAGTAAAGCATTCTTAAATAATCTATATAAGCAAAATATAATATAGATATTTAATAATATTTATATCTTTTTTTTATCAAATATTATATAATGTAGTAAGTGAGGGGATATTATGAAGAAAGTTGTTGTACTAGGTGGAGGAACAGGACTATCAGTATTACTTAAAGGATTAAAAGAATTTCCCATTGATATAACCGCGGTAGTTACAGTATCAGATGATGGTAAATCTACAGGAAGACTAAGGAATGAGTTTAATATTCCCGCGGTAGGAGACTTAAGAAATGTCTTAGCCTCTTTAGCAACAGAAGAACCATTAGTAGAAGATTTACTTCAATATCGATTTAAAACAAGCAGTGATTTAAATAATCATGCTCTAGGTAATTTATTATTAACTGCCTTATATAACATAACAGGTAATCTAACTAAATCAATGAATTTATTAGGAAAAATATTAAATATAAAAGGTAAAATATTACCTCTAACTGAAGATAAAGCTGTATTAATAGCTCATACTAAAGACAATGAAATATTAATAGGAGAAACTAATATCACCAAAGCGGGCAAAGTAATTACCAAATTAGAATACCAAAAAGAAATAAAAGTAACTAAAGAAGTAAAAAAAGCTATAAAAGAAGCAGATTTAATCATCTTTGGAATAGGAAGCTTATATACTAGTATATTACCAAATGTTATAAATGAAGAAATAAAACAATGTCTAATAAATGCTAAGGGTAAGAAAATGTATATATGTAATGCGATGACAGAACATGGAGAAACAGATAACTTCAAAGTATCTGACTGCATAAAAACAATTAATAGCTATATACAAGATAACTTTATTGAAGTAGTAATAGCTAATTCTAAAAAAATAGATAGTAAGATTAAAAAAATATATAAAGAAAAAGAGTGTAGTACTCAAATAGAAATAGATAATGAAAATATTAAAAAATTAAATGTAAAACTTATTAGTGATGATATAGTAGAAATAAAAAATAATCAAGTAAGACATAATAGCTTACAAACGGCATTTATAATATTTTCATATCTAATGAATGGAGAATAGTATGAGCTTTTCAATGGATATAAAAAATGAAGTTACAAAATTAGATAGTACTAAAACAGAATATATAAGTGAATTATCCGCGATTGTTAGAAATACCTCTATAATAAATGATGAGTGTTTAATAATTAATTTAGAAAATAATGCTGTAGCTAGAAGAATATATAAATTATTTAAAAATATTTATGGAGTAACACCAATAATCACTGTAAGAAAAAGATATAACTTTAATAAAAATCTAAATTATATATTAGAAATAAGAAGTAAAATAGATAAAATATTAAAAGATTTATCTATTATAGATGATAATAATACATACTTAAATATACCTAAAAACTATATAATATCTGATGAAGAAGAAATACGTGCTTATCTAAGAGGAGTATTCATATCAGTAGGAAGTGTTAATGACCCTAAAACATCAAGATATCACCTAGAACTTAGTTTTGATAATTTAGAATATGCTAAATTTATAAATAATATATTAAATAAAAACTATTTAAATAGTAAAATATTAAAAAGAGAAAAATGCTACATGGTATATATAAAAGAAGCAGAAAAAATAAGTGATTTCTTAAGAATAATTAAAGCATATAATGCAGTTATGTACTATGAAGATATAAGAATATATAGAGACCATAAAAATATGACTAATCGTCTAAATAATTGTGAACAAGCTAATATAGATAAAGTATTTCTAACTGCAAGCAAACAAATAAAAGATATAAATATATTAAAAGAAAATGATATGTTAGATTTATTAGATGATAAATTAACAGAAGTAATAAACTACAGACTAAAATATAAAGAAACTTCCTTACAAGAATTAAGTGAAATAATGTCTTTAGAAACAGGTAATAAGATTACTAAATCAGGACTAAACCATCGTTTTAGAAAAATAAAAGAAATAGCAAATAATATAAAAGAAAAAGATACTAACCAAACTAATAGTTAATATCTTTTTTTATATATATAAGATATGGAGCATTAATATTAGAAGTATTATGATATTCTTCTATAATAAATCCATCTAATTTTAAATCTAATATTGCTAAAGCTTCCTTAACCCCCTCTTCATGAGGATACACTACTACTAAGATAAATCCCTTATTATTTAATAATTTAACACCCTCTTTAATACTTTTTATAGTACTATCTACTCTAGTAGTAATACTCTTATCTCCATTAGGTAAATAACCTAAATTATATACAATAGCACTAACCTTATTCTTTAAATATTCTAACTTATCATATATATATTCATGACTTATATTAAATAAAGTATAGTTAGAAATACCATTATCAATAAGCAATTTACAAGTTTTATAAATAGCACTACTTTGAATATCAAATCCATATACATATCCATCTTTTACTATATTAGCTAAATAAAGAGTATCATTCCCATTACCAATCGTAGCATCAATAACTATATCATTACTCTTAACATTCTTATCTAATATACGCCTTACCTCATTTAACACACTCTTTTTAAATCCTTGATAAGTACCCCTTCTTTTAAATTCTTTATCAATATCATTTAATATACTAAATTTCTTAACTAACCATCTAGGTTCAATTAAATCAATCTCCTTAGCATCCCCAGTAATCCTATTAATAACAATATTAGGACTTATAAGTTCTAACTGGTCACATACTATATCAATATACTCATCTTTAGTCAAAATATGAAACTTTTCTTTCTCATACATTTTAGCAATCTTAGTATTTTTAATAATATATAACATATGTATCTTAATACCATCTACCCCTAACTTATCTAAATGTCTAACAGTATCTAACATCATTTCCTTACTCTCATAAGGAAGCCCATTAATAATATGTACAACAACATTAATATTTCTCTTTTTTAATTCATAAACTGCTTTATCAAAACATATAAGGCTATGACATCTATTAATTAACTTACTAGTCTCATCATGAATAGTCTGTAATCCTAACTCAACAGTCAAAAAAGTTCTCTTATTAATATCTTCTAAATAATCTAAAATATCATCATCTAAACAATCACACCTAGTCGCGATTGAAATACCAACAACATCAGGAAGATTAATTACTTCTTCATACTTACTCTTTAGAGTATCCAAATCTGCATAAGTATTACTATGAGCTTGAAAATAAGGAATATATTTAGCATTTGGCCATTTCTTACTTAATATATCCTTAATCTTATTAAACTGTGTAACTAAATCATCATTAACGCATCCAGCAAATTCAGCAGAACCACTAGAAGAACAATAAATACATCCTCCATAACCAACTTTACCATCAATATTAGGACAACTAAACCCAGCATTCAAACTGACCTTACATACCTTACAATTAAACTTATTCTTATAAAAATAATTTAGAGTATGATATTTTTTATTATCAAAACTATATTTAAACATCTAAATCACATCCATAAATATTATAACACCAAATATCTAACTTTAATTAATATTTTTATAATAACTTCTCATACTATTTATAGGTGAATTTAATGAATAACTATAAAAAATATAACATATTCTTGGGAATTTCTTCTCTATCAAGAAATATATTAGATATATTCTCAACAGTATATCTATATCAAAAGGGATATAACTTTAAAACTATAATGCTATTTTTTTGCATATTATATCTATTTGGTATAATAGTTAATATAATTTCTTTAAAAATAGTAAAATATATAAATGGTAAATACATATTGATATTATCATCTATATTATTTTCTTTTTCTTTTTATTATTTAAACAATATGCAAACTAATCTAACTAATCTAATAATATTTAGCTTATTATTATCATTATCCTCATATATGTACCATTCCATGAGACATTACTATGCCCTAAAAATAATACCAGATAAAGATAAATCAAGTAAAACATTTATCACCCTATTAATAAGTTATATAGCATTAATAATATCTCCTTATATAGGTGGATTTATAACAGATAAATATGGATTATATATAACTATGATAATATCTACAATAATATCTATCTTAGGAATAATCCCAATTATAAATATCAAATTTACAAAAACTAAAACAAAAGAAAACAAACTAAAACAAACCCTAAAAACAATAAATAAACAAAAGCTCTCTTTTTTTATATTAGAACAATTTAAAGTAATATTTATATCTCTTCAACCTCTATATCTATATTTATATATAAAAGATGATTTAAAATATATAGGTATATTTAATATAATACTAGGAATATCTAGCTTGATATGTCTATATCTATTTGTAAAAAAAATTAAATTAAATCATCATTTTATTCTTCTAAACACTATATTTACTATAATATTAATATTTAAATTAAATATAAATAACACAACTATATTATTAATATTAGCATTCATAGAAGGAATACTACTAAAAATATATGAAACAGTAAGTCTAACTAATATATATAATAAAGATAAAAATAACATAGCATCATACTTAACCATATGTGAAACAATATTTTGTCTAACAAGAGGAATACTATGTTTAATATCAATATTTATAAATGATATAAGAATAATAATGTATATAATGATACTAGGTATATTTATATCATCATTTCCTAAATTAGACTATCAATAATTTACATTATCATAAATACATGATATAATTAACCAAGAAAGAAAAGAGGTAAATATGGATTTAATTATAGGTAGTCATGTATCTTATACTAAAGAAAAAGGATTAATAGGCTGTGTAGATGAAACATTAACCTATGGTGCAAATACATTTATGTTTTATACAGGTGCACCACAAAATACTATAAGAAGTAACATAGATACAAATAATGTATCACAAGCAAAAAAAATAATGCAAGATAATAATATAGATATAAAAAATGTTATCATTCATGCACCATATATAATTAATCTAGCGAGTGGTAAAGACTTTGCTAGTCAATTTTTAATTCAAGAAATAGAAAGATGCAACAAACTAGGAATAGATAAATTAGTATTACACCCAGGCAATTATCTTAATCTATCAAAAAAAGAAGCACTAGATAATATTATATTTGCTTTAAATAACGTTATAAAAAGTACTAATAAAGTAGTAATATTACTTGAAACTATGTCAGGTAAAGGAACAGAACTAGGTAGTAACTTTGAAGAAATACATTATATAATTAGTAATATTACTGATAAAGATAGAACAGGAGTATGCTTAGATACCTGTCATATAAATGATGCAGGATATGATTTAAATAAATTTGATGAAGTATTAGAACATTTTGACAATATAATAGGTTTAAACAAACTAAAATGTATTCATATAAACGATAGTAAAAATATAATATCATCTCACAAAGATAGGCATGAAAACATTGGACTAGGTACTATAGGATATGAAAATATCTTAAAAATAATATATCATGAAAAATTAATAAACATACCTAAAATATTAGAAACACCTTATGTTCCTAACGATACTAATCCTAAAGAAAAATATCCACCTTATAAATTTGAAATAGAAATGATAAGAAATAAAACATTTAATACAAACTTATTAAATGATATAAAAAATTATTACATATAATTATTTAACTTTTCTCTATATTCTTTATACAAAGATTCTATCTTACTATAAGTAAGAGGCTCTACCTTATTTTTTAACTCCTCTAAATATCCCTTAGGATTACCAAATATAAAAGTCTTATAATAATTTTTAATATACTCATATATAATATTTACTTCATACTCAGTTAAAACAATACCCTCGTTTAAAGCAAAATTCTTAATATCACTAGTTTTAAGCCTCTTCACATATTCACTTATCAAAAACAAATTCATATAATCACCTAATTAATACTATGCCCAAACATTACTAATATGAAAAAGATTGGAGGTACAAATGAAGAAACAACTTAACAAAAAAGAAAAAAGAAGATACCTAAAAGAAATAATAGAAAAAAGGACTATTTACTTAATAGGTGTAATAATATTCTTATTTGGTCTTATAATAATTAGATTATTCTACCTTCAAGTATTTAAAAAAGAAGAATATAAAACCAAACTTACTAATGCTACAATGGTAACAATAACCTCAACCAGTGCACCAAGAGGTAGAATATACGATAGAAATTATAAGTTAATAGTGGATAATGTCGCGGTTAAAACTATTTATTATAAAAAAGAAACCGGAGTAACTAAAGAAGAAGAAATATCTCTAGCTAAAACTATAAGTAAAGTAATAGATATAGATTATAGTAAACTAAACGAAACAGACTTGAAAAAATTTTGGATATATGAACATCAAGAAGAAGCAGATAGTAAGATTACATCTTCTGAATGGGATAGCTATAATAAAAGAAAAATATCAAGTGATGATATATTAGATTTAAAAATAGAAAGAATTACCTCTGATGATTTGAAAGTATATAATGATGAAGATTTAAAATATATATACATATATTATCTTATGAATAAAGGATATTCATATGCTGAAAAAATAATAAAAAATAATAACGTCAAAGAAGAAGAATATGCCTATATATCTGAAAATATTAGTAATTTAAAAGGCTTTAACACTAAGTTAGATTGGGAAAGACTATACTTATATGATGATGTATTTAAAAGTATATTAGGCAAAATATCATCAAATCAACAAGGAATACCTAAAGAACTAGTAGATGATTATTTAGACAAAGGATATTCTCTAAATGATAGAGTAGGTATAAGTTACCTAGAATATCAATATGAAGATTATTTAAAAGGAGAAAAAGCTACATACAAATTAAATTCTGATAATTCATATACATTAATTAGTGAAGGACATCGTGGTAATGATATCGTCTTAACCATAGATATAGAATTACAAAAACAAGTAGAAGAAATATTATCATATGAAGTATTAAATGCTAAAAAAGAAAAAAATACAGAATATTACAATAGGTCATTTGCTATAATACAAGACCCTAAGACAGGAGAAATACTTGCTATGTCTGGTAAGCAAGTACTAGAAGATGAAAACAAAAATCTATATATAGTTGATTATACTCCAGGTATTATGACCCTACCAGTAACACCAGGTTCAATTGTAAAAGGAGCAAGCATTTCGGTAGGATATAAATATGGTGCAATTGATATAGGAAGTAGTATATATGATAGCTGTATTAAAATAAAATCAACACCATTAAAATGTTCATGGAAAAATCTAGGCACTACTGATGATATAAAAGCACTAGCATATTCATCTAACATATATCAATTTATGATTGCTATAAAAGTAGGAAATGGAAATTATAAATATAATGAAGCATTAACAATAGATGAAGATGCATTTAATAAATATCGGGATATGTATGCAAGTTATGGACTAGGAGTTAAAACAGGAATAGACCTACCTGTAGAAAGCTTAGGATATGTAGGAACATCTAAATTAAGTGGTCATTTATTAGACTATTCTATTGGTCAATATGACACATATACCCCAATACAATTATCTGTATATATATCTACATTAGCAAACAATGGCACAAGACTGCAACCATACCTATTAAAAGAAGTATATGCTCCTAATATGGAAGATGATAATCAATTTGGTGAAAAAATTTATGAAGCCACTAGCAAAGTAGTAGGTAATGTCCCATTAGATATCAAATATATAAATAGAATACAAGAAGGCTTTCATGCTTGTATGAATGCTTTATGTAATGGTTATATGGGCAATTATACATATTCCGCGGGTAAAACAGGAACAAGTCAAAGCTTCATCGACAATGATAACGATGGAATAGTAGAAACAGAAACTATAACTCATACATTCGGAGGATATGCTCCATATGACAATCCTAAAATGAGCATAGTAGTAGTAAGCCCAGATATAAGTCATAATGAAGTAAATACATATAGCAGTAGTGTTAACAAAAGAATATCTGCAAAAATTGTTAATAAATTCTTTGAAATTTACTAAAAGTCTGATATAATATAGAAGTGTTTTATAAAAAAGGAGGGATATTATGGCTAAAAAGAATGAAAATAGAAATCTAGTTTCATTAAAATGTACTGAATGTAAGGAAGCTAATTATACTACAAGTAAAAATAAAAAAAATACTACAGAACGTTTAGAATTAAATAAATACTGTTCTAAATGTGGCAAAACAACATTACATAAAGAATCAAAATAAGGAGGAATAAATCATGATAAATGTAAATGATTTTAAAACAGGTGTCACTATTACCTTAGATGGTGCATTATACCAAGTATTAGAATTTCAACACGTAAAACCTGGTAAAGGAGCCGCGATTGTAAAAGCAAAATTAAAAAATATGCGTACAGGTTCAATTGTTGAAAATACATTTAATGCAGGTGTTAAAGTAGAAACTGCCCATATTGATAAACAAAAAATGCAATTTCTATATAATGATAATGATAACTATAACTTTATGGATATGGAAACATATGAACAAATAACACTAAATAAATCACAAATTGAATATGAAACAAAATTCCTAAAAGAAAATTTAGAAGTATATATTACTTTCTATAATGGAGAAATGTTAGGAATAGAACTTCCAGATAAAGTTGATATGGTAATTACACATACAGAACCCGCTGTTAAAGGTAATACCACTACTAACGCATTAAAAGATGCTATTGTAGAAACTGGTTTACTAGTAAAAGTACCATTATTTATTAACGAAGGAGAAACAATAATTGTATCTACTAGTGATGGAAAATATGTATCAAGAAAATAACTATGAATTAACAAATAATTTATAGTTATTTTTTGTAAATTATTGTCAAATTAATGTATTTTTATTGTTTATATAAAGATATTTTGATAAAATAAAAAAGTATATAAGAAATGGAGGAATAAAATGACAAAGTATGTTTATGCATTCACAGAAGGCAATAAAGATATGCGTGAATTACTAGGTGGTAAAGGTGCTAATTTAGCAGAAATGACTTCTATTGGGCTTCCTGTTCCTAGGGGATTTACAGTTACTACTGAAGCTTGTACAAAGTATTATGATGATAATGAAGTACTTAGTGATGAAGTAAAAACACAAATATTTGAAAAATTAAAAGAACTTGAGGAAATAACTGGCAAGAAAATGGGAGATTTAAATAATCCATTATTAGTATCAGTAAGAAGTGGTGCAAGAGCATCAATGCCTGGAATGATGGATACTGTTTTAAATTTAGGTTTAAATGATATAGTAGCAGAAAACCTTGCTAAGGTTACTAATAATAAACGTTTTGCTTATGATTCATATAGA
>CAZTUM010000010.1:0-18721 GCA_964616645.1 uncultured Muribaculaceae bacterium
TCTTACATCTCCAACAATGAGGATAATCATGAGTTAATTTTATTTTTTGAAATAATTTATCTTGTTCTTTCAAATGTTTAATTATATCTATTTCTAATTCCTTATCAGTAACAACTCGTCCTTTCCAAGGTCCTATAGTATAACGACCTTCTTTATCTACTGGATTTATAAAAGCTATATTATTTTGTTTACATACTCTATTATCATCTTCACCATATGCAGGTGCTATATGAACAATACCTGTACCATCTTCAGCAGTAACATAATTATCACCAAGTACTTCGAACGCTTTCCCATCTACATCTACATAAGGTAATAATTGTTCATATTTAATTCCTACTAAATCACTACCCACAAATCTTTCTAACACTTCATAGTCTTCTTTTAATACTTTTTGTGCTAAAGAAGAAGCAATAATAAATTTATATCCTTTTGATAATACTTTTATATATTCTAAATTAGGGTTAACACAAAGAGCTACATTAGCTATAAGAGTCCATGGAGTTGTTGTCCATACTAAGAAATATGTATCTTCATCTTTTAATTTAAATGGTACAATAACCGTATTAACACTATCTTCTTGATATCCTTGTGACACTTCATTAGCGGATAACTCTGTACCACACCTAGGACAATATGGCAATACTTTATTACCATGATATATTAATCCCTTCTTATCCATTTCCTTAACTAACCACCATTCGGTCTCTATATAATCATTAGTACAAGTAATATAAGGATTTTCACTATCTATAAACTGTCCCATTTTATCAGTTAATAAATTTATTTCATCTATATTTAATGCAGTAGCTTTATTACATTCCTTACAAAAGTTTTCTATACCATATTTTTCAATATCTGATTTATTCTTAAATCCTAATTTTTTTTCAACATTTACTTCAATAGGAAGCCCATGAGTATCTAGCCCTATTTTTCTTATTACTTTATATCCTTGCATAGTTTTATATTTACAAAATGAATCCTTAATTGACTTTGCTAAAACATGATGAATACCTGGCTTAGCATTAGCATATATTGGTCCATCATAAAAGACAAATGTTTTATCTTTATTTTCTAAGCATTTGTTTAATATATCTTTTTCTTTCCAATAATCTATATATTCTTTTTCTACATCACTTATATTTTTATTCTTTAATTCTTTAAACATTTCCAATCTTCCTCTCATTAATAAAAAAAATCCTTATACATTTTTTGTATAAGGACGAATATTCCCGCGGTACCACCTTAAATTCATAGAATTATCTATGCTCTTAATTAGTTATAACGGCACTACCGTTTTAATTTACATATCAATTAAAAACATTAGAAGTGATTTAAGTTAAAGATTATTACTTTCTTCTCACCATCTGAAAGCTCTCTTATTAATAAATTACTTTAACTACGTCTTCCGCGTGTGTTTTTATAAAACTGTTATTTACTATAACACATATTTCTTAATAAAACAAGTATTTTTATTAAATTTCTGTTTTATCTAATTCTTCTGCAATTTCTAATTGAGATTGCAATAAACTTTTAACCCTATTTTTATATACTTTAATATTTTTACGTAACATTTGAGTCTCTGTCTCAGTTTTCTCAGCATTAATTAAGGCTTCATGAATTATAGCATTGGCATTCCTTTTAGCATCTTCAATTATCATTGCACTTTCTCTTCTTGCTAATTCTTTCATTTTGTCACTTGTTTCTTGAACTGCAATAATTGCTTTATTTAATTTAGATTCTAAGTCATAAGATTCTTTATTTTGTTCTTTCAAAATATCTACTTCTTTTGATAATTTTTGATTTTTAATAATTAAATCATTATTTTCTTTGACTAATTTTTCTAATCTATTAATAACCATATCTACAAATTGATTTACTTCTATTTGGCTATAACCAGGAGAAGTAATGCTAAAATTTTTCATATGTCACACCTCACATAATGCTTTTTTTACCACTCTATATCTAAATCATCAGTTTTTTTCTTATTATCATCTTCAGTAATTTTGCCCTCAACATTAATATTTTTAGGAGTACATAAGAAAATCCCTGAACCTATTTTTTGTAAATCTCCTCCTATTGCATAAACAGTACCACTTAAAAAATCTACAATTCTTTTTGCCCCATCAGGAGTAATCCTTTTCATATTAACCACAACAGTATTTCTCTTCTTTAGATGGTCTGCGATTTGTTGACTTTCGGAAAAAGCACGTGGTTCTAATAAAATCATTTTACCTCCGTTAGAAGGAATAGTCATATCAGTTGTTTCACTATAATATTCATCTTCACTATTTTTACCATCTTCCTCTACATTAAACATGTTTTTTATTTTATTAAAAGCCATAATATCTCTCCTTATCTACATACGGTATCTATTCTAAAATTAATTTTATCATAAAAAGAATAAAAAGACAACTAAGTTTTTTGATTTTTTTAATATTTTTAACCAATATAAGTCAAAATTATTGGTGATAGTATTATTAATAAGATTAATGGTACAAAAAATAATACAGATATAATACTAACTTTAATTGGCACTTTTGAAATCATTGCTTTTATTTCTAATTTTCTTTTCTCCCTTATATAATCTATTTGATTGTTCATCGTATCTATTATACTATTTCCATATAAATCAGCTTGAGTAAGTGTCAAAATAATATTATTTATAGTTTCAGATGGTATTTTTTCTTGTACGTTTAATAAAGCCTCTGTTAAACTTTTGCCATACTTTACTTCTCTTAATGCTTCACTAAATTCTAAGGATAGTGAAGAATTAACTGTATTCGTAGTAATTATAAACGCCTCTTCTAAATTTCTTCCTGTTTCTAATGATAAAGTTAATACTTCAAAAAAATACATCGCTTCATCTTCAAGAATCTTTCTTCTTTTTTTTATTTTATTATCTAATAATATTTTATCACATAATAAATAATATACAATTGTAATTATTGGTGCTAATATATAACCAAATGATGTCATATACATAATTACAAAGAATAATATAATAGATGTAAATAATCTTATATTTAAAAATTCTATTGCATCTATTTTATTATTTATTCCTAATAATTTTATTTTATTTTCTGTTTTTGCTATAGTTTTCTCATTATATATTTTCTTTGCTAATTCATTTTTTTTCATGATTACACCTTAACTTTCATTATCTTTTGTAGAAAATATACATACATAAATAAAATTAAAAAGATTAATACTAATATAACGTATCCTAAAGGTGAAGTAAACAATGGATTAAAATATGTTTTATTTAGCATATATATTAATGATATTAAGATAAATGGTAAACACATTAAAATTTTAACTACTAAGTTAGAACTTACTGTTAAATTTTTTAATTCTTCATTTAATTTTTTATTATCAAACAACGATTTTTCAATAGAAGAAAATACTTCTACTATATTACCTCCTGTTTTATTTAATATAGTCAAAGAAGAACTTAAATATTTTGCCTCTTCTACATCTACCCTTTTAGCAAATCTTTGAAATACCACCTCTAATGAAAGTCCATATTTTATATCATTATATATCTTATTAAATTCTACATTTAATGGTTCTGGTAATTTATTTTTAGCTATTTCTACAGCCTGAATAGTAGACTTTCCTGCTTTAAAAGCATTATTCATAATAATAACCGCTTTTAAAATTTGAGCTTCCATTCTTTTCATTTTCACTTTATGATGATAATACATATATACATCTAATATATAATATCCCAAACAAAAATTAATTATTAATTCAAAACTAGTTACTAATCTTTTTTGTAATACTTGTGAAAATATTGTAAGTAATACAAAACCTATTGCAATTAAAATCTTTTGAGTTACAAAATCTATTGCTTTTTTATTATCTGTTTCTCCATAAGTTATATATTTATCATATTTTTTAGATATTTTTTTAAATATAGATATTTTACTTGTATATTTACGAAGATTAAATATTAAGTTATTATATTTTTTAGATATATTCTCCATTACTGATATATCTTTATTTTTAAGAGGAGAAATACTATATCTACCTATTCTTCTTTCAAAACGAATAGCAATATTTTGTCTTATTAAATAGATAATTGCAATAGATAAAATTAAAATTATAATAATTTGAAATATAATTAACTTAGTATTACTATCCATTGTTACCACCAAATATTTCTTCTACTAAACATATTCCTGAACGTTTAATTTTATCATATACTTTAGGTATTCTTTTATATGTTATAAATTCTCCAATTACTTCTCCACTTTCTGTTAATCCTTTTTGAATAAAAGCAAATATCTCTTCTATCTTGATATTTCCATTTTCTATACCAGTTATTTCACTTATACTAGTTACCTTTCTTCTTCCATCAGATAATCTTTCTATATTTACTATTAAGTTGATTGCTTTTTCAATATACCCTCTCCCCGCGGATACTGGTATATTCATATCATTCATAAGCAACATTGTTTCCAACCTATTTAAAGCATCTTCTGGAGAATTAGCATGCAAAGTACTTAAAGAACCTTCATGCCCTGTATTCATAGCTTGTAACATATCAAAAGCTTCTTTACCTCTTACTTCCCCTACTATAATTCTATCTGGACGCATACGAAGAGAATTCCTAACCAAATCTCTAATAGTTACTTCTCCAGTCCCCTCATATCCCACTAATTTAGTTTCTAAAGATATTACATGATTTTGATGCAATCTTAACTCAGCAGCATCTTCTATAGTAATAATCCTTTCACTATCATCTATAAAACTAGATAATATATTTAATAATGATGTTTTCCCTGTGCCTGTACCTCCACATATAATAATATTTAATTTAGCTTTTACAGAAGCTTCTAAAAACCTTGCCATATCAATAGTCATTGTTCCTTTTCTTAATATATCCTCTATATTAGCAAGTTTCTTAGAAAATTTTCTTATAGTTAATACAGGGCCTTTTAATGACAACGGAGGAATAATCGCATTTAATCTTGACCCATCTTTAAGTCTTGCATCCACCATAGGATTAGAAGCATCTATTGTTCTTCCAAGAGGCTGAACTATTCTTTGTATCGTTCTTATAATATGACTATCATTTATAAATGATACACTATCATCTTTTATAATACGTCCATCTATTTCTATATATACTTCATCTGGCCCATTTACCATTATCTCAGTAACAGAATCATCTGATAATAATTCAGTAATAGGCCCATACCCATTTATTTCATTTTGAATTAAATTAAAAATATGGTTTCTTTCAATCGTGGATAAATCATATCCCACTAAAGTTTCATCTATTTCATCATTTATATATTGTTCTAATAATTTATCATCTGGTATATTATTATCTATTAAATTTGTAATAATCTTATTTCTTAAATTATCAAGTAACTTTTTATCAGGTATAATATCATAATCTTTAATCACTTTATAATTCTCTTTATTAGGAGTTATATCAAATATTTCTACTAAACTTTTTTTAGTCATTAGTTATACCTCCTTCTAATAAACGATTAGCTATTTTCTTCATAATATCTATATCTTTAGAATGAAAACGCATTATATTCTTATTTATTAAAGGTATTTCACCATTTAATACATATTTATCTATATTTTTAATATAAAAATTCTTAGAAATAGTATAATCTATATTACATTTAATTATATTACGTATATCATAATTAGTTAAATAATCTTTACCTGTATCCCTAGAATTATTTAAAATAGTTAAATAATTTGTTTTAGAAGCATCTTTAAAAATACTTACTAAACTTTTCATATTTTTTAAATCTACTATATCATTAGTAATAATAAATAAACTTAAATAACTATAATCCATAATAGTTAAATTTATATAGTCTAATATATGAGACGTATCTACAAGAATAATATCATAATTATGCCTAGCCATATCAAATATCATTGGTAAATACCTAGAATCTACTTTATTCGCAACACGTGGGTCTTTACAAGATGCTAAAACATCTATATTATCATTATATTTAGTTACATAATCTGAAAGCATAGTAAATCTATTATTATTTATACTATCTACTAACATAAATATATCTTTTTTATTCTTTATATCTAAAATTGTTGCTATTCCTCCACTGTGAAGGTCTAAATCTATTATTAATGTTTTCTTATTCATTAAGTGCAATATACCTGCTAAATTAATACAAAATGTCGTTTTACCTACACCCCCCTTTACTGAGGATATAGATATTACTTTACCTAAATTACTAGCCATATTAACACCTACTTTACTCTTTTTATTATATTATCACGATACGTATATGTACTTACAATGTTATACTCTTTAATACCTATAATATTACCAAATATACTATCTACTTTCTTATCAATAAATATTTCTTTATTAATTTTATCTATATTAATATTCTCAATACTATTATCATTTTTCTTTATTAATTCAACCATCTTATTAGTAACATCATCTTCTTCTATATGATTTAAATAATAAGTAACCGCGAGGGCATTTATATTTTCTAATTTACTTTTTTCATATACCATTTTATTAGTATCTACAACTATCCCTATTATTAAAATAAGAATAGGTATTAAACACACAAACATTACAAGTGCTTGCCCTTTATTATTTAATTTATTCATAATATATATATCTTTCTACTCTTATTTCATAAGGGTCATCAATTATTTTATTTAATCCTGGTGTAATTAAATCTACATAATTTACTACTGTTATTAATCTATAATCATCTATATAACTTATATTAATCATATAATCATTATATATTTTTTTAATCTCATTATAATCTTTATTATTTTCAAGTAATGATATAATATCTTTAGTATCATTCTCTAAACTAGCTTTTTTACTATATATATTACCAAAGTCTACAATTAAAAATAGAATTATAATAAAAACAGGTAAAATAAGAACAAATTCTATTAATGCTTGTCCTTTGTTATTCATAATTAATCACACCCTTATTCACTTAAGAGATACGGTCTTCGTCTCCCCTACAGTATGCTTCCCCAACTTTATCCCCTTCTACATATTCTTTAGAAGACATATTACAGCTCATTTTAGTAACAGAGTCTTTAAGATAACCTCCAAAGTATTTCACAAGTCCAATAGCCAGCACTGTAACTAAAGAAATTATTAAAACATACTCTACTAAGGTTTGCCCTTTCCTATTTAATCGCATATAATGATTCCTCCTATCTACTATATACTATAATTATATATTCTTTTGTAACTTTTGTAAATAGTTATTGTGATTAAAATTCTACAAATAAAAATTAATTATAATATTAAAAAATCTACACTAAATACAATATAACTTGCTTTAGTATAGACTAAATAAACTATTTTATAAATTCTTTTAATTCATATTCATTTAAGAAACCAATATGTTTCTTTATAACTTTACCATTATCTAATAACAAAATAGTTGGTATACTCATTATTCCATATGTACGTGCAATATCTTCATGTTTATCAGTATCCACTTTAACAAAAGGAATATCAACATCCTCAGCTACTTTTTCAAATATTGGTCCAAACATTTTACATGGCCCACACCAAGTAGCAAAGAAATCTACAACAACCTTTTTATTTTTTATAATTTCATTAAAATCTTCATTTTCTAAATGAATAACGCTCATTATTTAGCCTCCTTGTACTTGTTTAATATTTCATCTTTATTACTTACATGTACTTTATTTGCATTTATTAACTTTTCCGTAGATTCAACACTAATAATATCATATTTTAACAAAACATCCAAAACTTTGCCATTTACTTCCTCAGTATTTTTCCCATCATGAGAATCTATTGCATTATATACCTCTGTATATGCAGATAACGTTTCTTTAGCCATTGATGAAATAATTGGTGTCTTATTTAAAATATTATCTTTAAATTTAGACTCATTTATTATCTTTATATTAAATACTGGTAATGTAAGTAAAAACAATAAGATAAACGCATATATATAATATTCTATCGCCCCAACTATAGCCCCTAATATCTTAGATGGAATTGCTAATATAATAGTCATTTTTAATAATTTCTCAACTAACCCTGTAATCGTCAAAATTATCCTTAATATTATAGATAATAGAATAAATACTACAAAGAATGCAATTAATTCATACATAATTACATTAATCATCTCTACTCCTTTAATTAATCCACCAAAATTAAAAAATGGTAAATTTTCATATAATATTACTGATATAACATCCTTTAACAAAAAAGATATAACTGTTATTATTATTAAGCCTATTAAACTAGCAGTCTTTTGTATAAAACCTTGTTTAAACCCAATTATAGCGCCTAAAACAACAAATAATAATATCACGGTATCTACTATATTCATAATATCTATATAACCATAGGTAAGGCTTCGGCTCTGTATCCTCCGCCTTTTCCCCAGTTCTACACCGTACGTGACTATTTCTAGTCATACGGCGTGCCATCATTTATATTCTTTATCATAGAATTATTTTTAATAATTCAAAGATTAATAACTAAATTAACGGCAAACTGTTCTCCTTTCTTATTTCATTTATTTTCTCTAGTTGTTCATTTTTTACCCCTCTTATTAGATTAGATATTTCTATTATATCATCTACCTCCCTTAGTTTTAGTAATTTTTCTATTTTACTATTTACAATAATTATGTTATCATATTTATCAGTTCCGTTTTCTTTTATTTTTATAGTTTTGATATCTGCTATATCAAATATTTTATTATTTGTTATAGCATATTTTCCTAGTTGCCCACAGAACTTTGATATTACATTATCATTAAACTCAACACTTTCGTGTATCTTTGGATTATCTAGTAATTTTTCCATTACAAATAAATTATTGATTTCCAATGACTTGTAAAAGTGTTTTCTAGATTTTTCCTCAAAGTAATTTATTTTGTTTCCCCTATATCTAGGTTCATTATATTTTACTTTGCCTATTTCAACTAAAGGTTTTCCTCTAATAAATGGTATCTTGTTTTCACTACCATTTTTATAAGTGAGAACATCTTTCATCTTAGTATTAATATACAGGCTTGTATGCCAACATAGTTTATGTAAATCTTCTGTTATATTAGTTGCTTTTTCATAATAATTATGAATGCCTCTAATAAGACTATTATACTTATCTATTTGATATGTATTTTCTTTTACATTATCTTTTGTCTTTTTTACTTTTCTTATTTGTTTCTTTACTTTTTCTTTTGCATTATCAAGTGTTTTTTCGGTCATGTGGCTTACTATTTTATATTTTCCTTTATGTATTTTAACTTTTAATTTAATACCTAGAAAATATGAATAGTTTCTTTTTAAATTTATTATTTTTGTTTTCTCTTCACTCACTTCCAGACTTAGTCTTTCTTTTAACCATTTAGTAGTCTTATCCAACATATTCCTTGCAACCGAATAAGTAGGACATAGGATTTTAACATCATCAGCATATCGTACAAATCTTATGCCTTTTGGTGCTTTACTTTCTAACCACCAGTCAAGTTCATTTAAAACTAAGTTTGCAAGTAGTGGTGAAAGTATTCCTCCCTGTGGAGTTCCCTTTTCAGGTATTCCAATTTTAAAGACTTCAGTCTTTAGCATTTTGGAGATTAATGTTAATAAATTCTTATCTCTAACACCACACGACCATAATTGTTTTAGTAATTTACCATGATTTACATTATCAAAGAACCCTTTTATATCTAAGTCTATGACAAAGTATAATTTATCTTTTATAATATAGTTGGTAAACTGGGCTATTGCTCTTGATGTACTTCTTCCTTTTATAAAGCCATTGCTATTGTTATGAAACTTGGCTGTAAGTATTGGTTCTAGTACTTGATAAACTGCTTGTTCTACAATTTTATCTTTAGGTTCTTTTATTCCTAAGTATCTTACTTTTCCATTACTTTTTGGTATGCCAACTCTCTTTACCATAGATGGGTTATAGTTTGTAATAATTTTCTTTGTTTCTTTTAAGTATTTCCACAAAGACATACTTCCTATAAATGACATATTTTTTCCACTTAATCCACATGTTTTACTTCCATTATTTGTTTTAATATTTCTATATGCTAGTCTTAGGTTGTTATCACTCATAATGAACTTGATTAGTGAATAAAAATTTTGTCCTTTTTGGCTTTTGCTATAAAGAAAGTCAAATAATTCTTGCATACAATAGTATTCATTATTTCTAAGATGCGTTATTTTAGTTAACTCTTCCATAGTCAGTCAGTACACTTTCATGCCTTATACTTCTTTTAGTCTATAATAGAACCTATGTATTTACTATACTTTTCTATGTAAGAATATAACTGACTAATGCCTTTCCCTCCACATCTTATTATCAATGCTTCATTGGTACTTTGACATCGCTTTCCCCTAGATTAAGTTAAGTTATATACTACTTTAGTACTTTCCTTAACAATACCGTCATCGCAGAGTAGTCGCTCTTGTATTCTAGGCTTATCACGTTCCAACAAGATTATCTATACATTTATACTTTTAGGTTTTTCCTATGAGCCTGTATGCTTGATAATGCCTTTAGCATTATATGGTTTTTCATAGAAGGTATTTTTACTCAACCACACACACGACACCATTGTGTCTATAGCATTTCTACTATATTTTCTCTAGACCCGTACATTCGGAAATTTGTCAGTTTATATTATCACTAATATAATCCATTCTAACCATGAGTATTTTATAGACCACCGACCTATAGGTTACATATCATACCTCTATGACACTTTCCTTTATATTTCTATAATTAGGGTAACTCTCAGTCGACTTTAGCGAGCTCTCGTACATTTTAATCACTACCAATTAATTTGCACGTCGCAGTCTTTATGGAAAGCATTTCAGAACGTTACTTCTTCATTCTACTTTTCATCTTGCCAGTTATATGATTTTAACATCATACTCTAAACTTTTCATTTAGAAACGTTTCGCACACCTCCTCTATATTTTTATTATATACTATTTTTTTTAAAAAGAAAAGAAAAATTATTAAAATTATGATACAATTATGTTGGTGATAATTATGAAGAAAAAAAATGAAAATGTTGTATTTATAATTAATAATGATACTAGAGATAAGATTATTAGTTATTATCAAGATAAACTTAGAAATAACACTCCCCCTTATGCAGTTTTTCAAGCAGAAGAAGCAGGTACTGTTGTTACTTTATATAATTCTAATAAAATAATGTTTCAAGGAGAAAATGCAAAAGAAGATGCTTTAATGTGGCAAGAGATTAATAAAGGCAATAAAGATATTATAGATATTTTAGATGAATATAATTATGATATAAATAAAAAAGAAGATACTAATAAAGAAAGTACTATTCCATTTAATATTAATAGTATAGGTAGTGATGAAGTTGGTACTGGTGACTACTTTGGGCCTATTGTTGTTACTGCTAGTTATGTAAAGAAAGAAGATATCCCCTTTTTAAAAGAATTAGGAATTAGAGATTCCAAAAAATTAAGTGATGAACAAATATTAAAGATTGTACCAATTATTAAAGACAAAATTAAATATAGTACTATTATACTTAATAATAGTGATTATAATAAAATTTATAGTAATGATATGAATATGAACAAAATTAAAGCTATTTTACACAATAAAGCTCTTTATTCATTAGTTAAAGATAATTTAACATATGATTATATTGTAGTAGATGAATTTGCTTCTCCTAAAAATTATTATAATTATTTAAAAGATATTCCTAATATTGTTAAAGATATTACTTTTATTACTAAAGCTGAAGATAAAGTTATGAGTGTTGCAGTCTCTTCTATAATTAGTAGATATATTTTTATAAAAGAAATAAATAGAATCGGTAATGAGTTAAAAATACTTATACCTAAAGGAGCCTCTTCTATCGTTGATGATGCTGGAATTATGATAGTTAAAAAGTATGGTAGTGATATTTTAAATAGTATTGCTAAGATAAATTTTTCTAATACAAATAGAATTAAAAATAGTAAGTAATTTTATTCATACTTACTGTTTTTTAATATAAATAATTCTATTTCTGATATTAAGTTTATCTTACCTTTTTTAAAATTTAAATCTATATAATATAAATCAGATAATATTTTTAATAATTCCTTTTCAGTATATTTATAACTAGTATTTATTGCCAATGATATAGGATATGAATGTACTTTTAAAATTTTACTTATATCATACTTATTATTTCCTTTACTATATAATTTTTTTGTTTGATATATTAAACGATATTTTGAAGATAGAAAAGGTATTATTTTTATAATGTCTGTATTTTCATCTATATATCTACGATATAATTTTATACTTTTCTCTAAATCTTTATTACATATTGCATCAACTAAATCAAAAATATTAGTATCTATATTATTTTGCTTTATACTTAAAATATCTTCTTCTGTTATTATATTATTTTTCTTACTACTTATTATTTTATCTATTTCATTTTTAATATTACTAATATCATTACCTAAATATTCAATTATAGTATTTATTGTATTTTTATCTATTTCAAATGAATTTTTATTTATATATTCTTGTATATAATTATATGTTATTTGATTATCTACCTTACCACATTCATATACTTGAGCTTTCTCATTAAATAACTTAACAATTTTTTTTCTAGTATCTAATTTATCTTCTTCTGTTATAAATATTAAATATGTATTAGGATTAGGATTATTTAAATAATTTTCTATAATACTTATACTTTTTTCAATTGTTGAAAGAATAAAACCATCTACAATAATTAGTTTAACACCCCCGAATAAACTTGGCATATTAGCATCCTCAATAATATCCATCAAATTATTATCGTAATTTATTTTATTTATATTTATATCATCTATTTTTAATAATGTTTTAATATTCTCTACTTCTTTATCTATTAATTCCTTAATATTTCCTTGTATTAATATTATATTTTTCATATAATCACTTCCATGTATTAATTCTATCATAAATTTATCTTTAAAACTATATTTTAAGATAAGAAAAAAACAAATAAGAATATTTTATTTGTTAGAAACCTTCCTTATATATTTTTAATTACATATAGTACTGCAAGAGAAACCGCGGTTAACGTTAAAATAATTACTAGAACTTTAAACCATATACTTTTATCTTCATCATCCATATCATCAATATCTTCTTCTGAAAAATCTAACGTACCACTATAAAATTCCTTTTGTAATTCAAGATTTGTCTTTATATCTTCTTTCGCAGGCTTAGTTACTATTGTATTTTCATCTCCCTTTAATTCCTCGAATAAATCTAGTGATGGGTCTATTTCTTTTTTTACATTTTCAATCTCTTTATCTAATCTTTCTAATTCTTTTTTTATATCCTCTTCCATACGTTCTTTTTTTATATCACCATTTAACTTAGTTAAATATTCATAATTTGTTAATTTAGTTTTATCTATTTGTTTTAATGATGTATTTGTACGTGCTAATTCTAATAATTTATTTATATCATGTATACGTTCTTCTTTAATATAAGAATCATCATTTTGATTATAATCTTTATTTTCTTTTAATTGTTCTTGATATTCTTTTCTAGTAGTTAATTTTTTTAATGTTTCTAAATCTATTTCATTTACATTAGTAGAAACAGGTAGTCTACCATATTTATCTATAGAGTTTTCATACAAATCTCTATATAGGCTACTATTTTTTTCACTACGTGTAGTATTAATTTGATTTTTTTCTTTATATCTATCCATTCTACTTTGCATATCGTACCACCTATCATAATAATAGCATAAATTTTAAATTATTAAAATATTTTTATTGCATTTTTATAAATATTTATATATAATTAGATTTGAAAGGAAGGTATTTATGGAAGTTAAAGTTAATAAAGATAAATGTATTGGATGTGGAATGTGTATTGGTACTTTAAGTGATATATTTGATTATAATGATGAAGGACTTGCAGAAGTTATTAAAAATGATATTGGAGAAGAATTTAAAGAAGATATCGAAGAAGTTGCAAGTAGTTGCCCAGGTGGTGCTATTTTAGTAAAATAGTCGTTATGATTATTTTATTTTTTTAAATATTTGATATTATTAAGAGTGATATAAATGTTATTTAGAAAAGCTATTTTATTAATTCATGGATTAGCAGGAGGAGTATGGGACCATATGGAACTTGCTAATTCATTAGAATTAATTCATTATTTTGATGTTTACAATGTTATGCTACCTGGTCATGATAAGAGTATTATCACTAATGTTACTTATAATGATTGGGTTTTAGCTGTTGAAGAAAATATTGAAAAGTTAATCAAACATGGATATAAATCTATTTATATCATGGGACACAGTATGGGGGGTGTTATTGCAAGTCATATTGCTTCTAAATATAAAGAAGTTAAAAAATTAGTTCTAGTTGCACCTGCGTTTAAATATTTAAAGTTTAAAGAAGAAAAATTAGATATTTTAAATAGTTTAAAATACGCCCCTACTGCATTTAAAGATTACGATATTAAAGAAATAATAGGAAGAATATTTAAATTACCCTTACCCACTACAATAGAGTTTATTAAATTAGTTAAAGAATATACTACTGATATTAAAAAAGTAAACATTCCTACTTTAATTATTCATGGAGATAATGATAATATTGTACCATATGATAGTGCTAAATATGTATATGATAATATTAATTCAAAAATAGTAACTTTAGCTACTTTTAAAGAAGTTACTCATGATGCTTTTAAAGGTGATAGAGGTAATGATGTTATTAATTTAGTTAAAGATTTCTTTTTAAAGAAACATTATGTTAAAAATAAAAATATTATTAATTTATAAATTATTGATAGAATTTAAAACTTCTATCTTTTTTAATAAATATATATCAAATAGACAAAAACAATTTAATAAAATACTATTTCTACATATTTTATATCAAAGGAGGTATGCAAATATATGGATATTAATGAAAAAATAATTAACAAAATAATAAATGACCAAAAATGCAAACCAATATATTGCATAGGACCAACAGGACCAGCAGGCAAAGATGGTACACCAGGTAACAGCATATCAGTATTAGGAAAATATGATACTTATGAAGATTTAATAAAAGAACACCCACAAGGCAATAATAATGATACATACATAGTAGATGGAGATTTGTATATGTGGGCAGAAAAAGACAAACAATGGCAAAATCTAGGAAAAATACAAGGGCCAAAAGGAGATAAGGGAGATAAAGGTGATAAAGGAGACAAAGGAGATAAAGGTCCAAATAGCATTAGAACAGCTTATTTAGTAACATACAATGATATATTTACAAAAGATGGTATAGCAATCAATGAAGAAACATTACTACCAATAACTAGAAATGAATTAGACATAACTAATCTAGTTACACTAAATAATAACAATACTTTTAAACTAAATGTAGCTGGTTATTATCGCATCACCATAACAATTAATGCTAGTACAAATAAAAAAGATACCATCTTCAATCCAGATGAAGATTTTGTAACTATTGGATTACGTCAAGAAAATACAGATAACATATACATAGGAGCAAGCACATGGTGTACTAATAACATCCCTACTAAATTAACCGCGGATGGAGTAATATCCGTACCTACCCCTAATAATACATATGAAATAGTTAATTTAAGCAAAAATACTATATATCTAAATTCACCAGACATAAGAAACATAAAATCAACTTCATACTTTACCAATTCACTAATTACTATAGTAATACAATACTTAGGAAGAGGAGAAATATAAGAATAACTTCTAAATTTATACATAGAATAATAACAGAAAGGTTGATATATAATGTCTAAAATTAATTATAAAAGTCTAATTATTAACATACTAATACCTCTTATAATAGGAGGAATAGGAACCCTACTAGCAGGAGGATTTGATACATTTACAACCATTAACAAACCATCATTCACTCCACCAGCAATACTATTTCCAATTGTATGGACTATTCTATATATTTTAATGGGTATATCATCATATATAATTAGTAACAACTATAGTATAGAAAGAAAAGAAACATACTACATATATGCCATAAATTTACTTATAAATGCCATTTGGCCATTACTATTCTTTAAATTTAAATGGTATCTATTTTCTTTCTTCTGGATATTACTTTTAATCATAACAACAATATTATTAATAATAAAATATTACAAAATAAATAAAACTGCTAGCTATATACAAATACCATATCTTATATGGCTTCTATTTGCCTCTATCCTAAATATATCTATATACATACTAAATAAATAAGTTTTATATGAATTATCTTCATACAAAACTTATTTTTATTATATAAAAAAGAAACTATTTAGCCTCTTCAACAGCCCTAGTTTCTCTTACCACTGTAACCTTTATAGTACCAGGATATTGCATTTCTTTTTCTATCCTATCCTTAATATCTCTAGCAATTTTATAAGAAGTAGCATCATCTACCTCATCAGGTTTTACAATAACTCTAAGTTCTCTACCTGCTTGCATAGCATATGTTTTATCAACACCCTTAACACTATTACCAATAGCTTCCAACTTCTCTAATCTTTGGAAATAATTTTCTGAAGAATCATTTCTAGCACCAGGTCTTGAAGACGAGATAGCATCAGCTATACCTACAATAACAGATATAACAGAAGTAGCATCAACATCTCCATGATGAGAAGATATAGCATTAATAACAACTTCATCTTCACCAAACTTACGAGCTAACTCTGCACCAATTTCCACATGACTACCTTCCATTTCAAAATCAACAGCTTTACCAATATCATGTAAAAGTCCTGCTCTTTTAGCTAAAGTTACATTTTCACCTAATTCACCAGCCATAATACCAGAAATAAACGCAACCTCCATAGAATGTTTAAGAGCATTTTGACCATAACTTGTCCTAAAGTTAAGCTTACCAATAATATCAATAAGTTCTGGTTCCATCTTTGACAAACCAAGTTCATATAATGCTTCCTTGCCATACTCTTTTACTTTTTGATTAACCTCTGCACACATCTTATCATACAACTCTTCAATACGTGCAGGATGTATTCTACCATCCTTAATTAAACTTTCCAAAGTAAGTCTAGCAATCTCTCTCCTCATTGGGTCAAATGAAGATATAACTATAGCCTCTGGAGTATCATCAATAATCAAATCAACCCCAGTTACCGCTTCTATAGTTCTTACATTTCTACCCTCTCTACCAATAATTCTTCCCTTCATATCATCACTAGGCAAAGTAATTACCGATACTGTCTGTTCATTAGTAACATCCGCAGCATACTTTTGCATACACATAACAAGCATCTCTTTAGCTCTATTATTTACTTCTAAATTAGCCTCTGTCTCTTTATCTTTTATATAAGAAGCAATTTCTAAAGCCATCTCCTCCTCTACCCTTTTCATTACTATATCACGAGCTTCATTACTAGATAATTTACTAATTTTTTCAAGTTGCTTCAATTCCTCTTTTTTTAAATTTTCCATTTCTTCTTTTTCTTCTTGAATTTTCTTTTGTTCACTCATCAAACTTTGTTCTTTTTCCTCTAATATATTTTCTTTATTTTGTAAAGCCACATCTCTTCTATCAATATTATTTTCTCTTTGAATTACCCTATTTTCAGCTTCTTTAACTTCTAACCTTTTATCCTTAAGTTCCTCTTCTATTTCTTCTTTAAATTTTAAAGCTTCTTCTTTCGCAGAATTAACTGCTTCTTTTTTTATAATAACAGCTTCCTTCTTAGCAGAATCTATTATAGATAAAGCCTTCGCCTCATCTTTTTTACTCTTAATATAATTAGACAAAAATAGTATAAAAATCCCTATAAACAATCCAAGAACAAACATCAAAATGGAGAAAGTTACACCTTCCATATTTACCTCCATTTCTCTTATGTCATCACATACTTTTAAACCAAAACAAATCTATATAAGATATCACTTAGCATATTACTAAGTACATCCAAAAAGTCCAAATACTTTATGGATAATCCCTATTGCTTAACTAATTACAGTATAACACCAAGATACTATTTTGTCCATAGTTTTACAACTTTTTTATGAGTTTTAACATCAATTTTAACTAAAAAAGTCTTATTTGCAAAGACACAAATAAAACTATTTTTTAACTTCTTTTATATTTTCATCACTCTTAGAATTACCTTCCTTAACAGATAGGCCATAATGTTTTCTAACTTCTTTATCTAACTCTATAAGTAACTTAGGATTATCTTTCAAATAAGCCTTAACATTCTCCTTCCCTTGACCTATTTTTTCTCCATTATAAGCATACCAAGCACCACTCTTATCAAGAACACCAATCTCACTAGCAAGGTCTATTAATTCACCCTCTTTACTTATCCCTTGACCATACATAATCTCAACATTAGCAATCTTAAACGGAGGTGCAATCTTATTTTTAACAACCTTAACAACAGTCTTATTACCAATAACATCACTACCTTGCTTAATTTGTTCTCCTCTTCTAATATCTAGTCTAATAGAAGAATAATATTTAAGTGCTTTACCACCAGGTGTAGTCTCAGGATTACCAAACATAACTCCTACCTTTTCCCTAAGTTGATTAATAAATATCACTATTGTATTAGTTTTATTAATTGAACCAGATAACTTTCTCAACGCTTGACTCATAAGTCTAGCTTGAAGTCCAACATGAGCATCACCCATT